>NZ_FR886594.1:0-52702 GCF_000436575.1 Clostridium sp. CAG:265 | reverse complement strand
GACACATCCTTTCTTAACTAAATATTATTTTACTTAGTTCGATTTAATGTGTCCACTACTTTATACTAACACCAAATTCTATTTTGACTTATTGTAGATGAATCTGGAATTTTTTCGGTAATTGAATATCCTAAAAACCATTTATATGCTAAATTTACTTCCATATCTTTAACTAATTGCCTTTCGGAGCGTATGCCATAAAGATATCCTATAAATAGCATTTTAAATAATACTACTGGATCAACAGCTGGTCGACCATTTGTATGACAATACAAATCCTTAGTTAATTCTCTAATAAATGAAAAATGTATGTATTTATCAATTTTTTTAATAAATGGTCTTGCGGAACTAATTGCTCTAACATTACCATTTCTATTTCACTTTGCACATCTTTTCTTTCGTTTATAATTAACAAAACCTTTATGCAATAAATTTATATATTTAAGATTATATTATATATTTGTATAAATTAAAGATTGCTGACACTTTGTCAGCAGTCTGATATAAATAATTTAAAAATCATTTATGAGGCATCCCCTCTTTAATTTAAAGTAAACTTAAATAAAAAAAGTATCGACAAATTATAACATATAGTTTAAAGCGTATTTGATATAATTATTTAAAAACAAAATTATACTTATATTCAGAAATTAAATTAAGTTATTTATAATAAAAATGAGTATTAAATTATCTTATGGATTAAAAAAAGAAAATTTTAAATAATACTTTAGCTTTTAATATAGTAACAGTGAGACTTACTAATAATGTAACATTTGAGAAAAAGCTTAAGTAAAACTTAAAATTTTATGTAAAAATAGAGCTTTGAAGTAAATAAATATATATATATTAATATGTTTAAGTATAGAAAAAGGAGTTCAAATATTCATAAAAACACGTTATAGAGGGTTGTAGGAAGAGTATGGTTATTAAGAAAGTAATGGAAAGGAAATCCTTAGAAACCGCTTTGTTATTTTATTCAAGGATAATCTTAGATAGGAGTTAGATATGATAAAATTTATTGGTGAAAAGTATCAAATAATGAGAAGATTGGCACAAACTAATAATTCAGAAGTATATTTAGGGAGAGATTTAACAGAAGAAGGTGCAACATTAGTAGCTATAAAAGTATTTAGATTTAATCAAGATAATAATATGGTAGAAATGTACTTCAAAAGAGAGTGTGATGTTTTAAGTTTATTAAGGCATGAAAATATTGTTAATATATTAGATCAGGGATACGATAGGAAAAATGAATTATTTTATATTGTTTTAGAGTATATAGAAGGAAAGACACTGGAGAGTATAATTAAGGAAAAGTTGTTAAAGGCATATGATAAAGAAGATATTATAAAACAGATTTTTGATGCTATTAACTATGCACATAGTCAAAATATATTACATAGAGATATAAAGCCAGGAAATATAATGATTACAAATGAGGGTAAAGTTAAATTAATAGACTTTGGAATAAGTAAAATAATTGATTCATTAAGAACTGATGGTGATAACTTTACTATTCAATCAGTGACATATAAATATGCATCACCAGAACAACTATTAAAGAAATCATTGACTTTTCAATCAGATATTTTCTCATTGGGATTAGTTTGTTTTGAAGTGTTACAAGAAGAGATATCTGATGTAGAAAATGTAAAAAGGCAAATATTACAATGTGGTGTTATACCAAATAATAGAAAAGAAATATTATTAAAAATGACAGAAGAATCTACAGAAAAAAGATTTACTAATATTTACAAGGTTATAAAGCGATGGAATGATTGTAGCACTAAAAAACAGGAAGGTTACTCAATTAGTCTATCTAATAACGCAATTAATAAATTATATGAACTAGGTATGATAGATTCAATTAATAGAGATATAGCTAAGGCTTTTGTATTGGATGATTTAAGTAATGATATTTATATAGCATCCTGTAAAGTGGCCTATAATGATATAAAAAGTAAAAATTATATATTGTGGGGGAATCAAATAGAATACACCTGTGTATTAGATATAAAAAGTAAAAATTCATTTACAGTAATTTCAATTAGTGTACCAGAAACATTTGTTTTAGAAATGAAAAAAGATAATTATGGAATGATTGTTGATAAAAAAATATATATAGATGCTAATAAAGAAAAAAGAATAGATGTAAATAAACTAATAACTTTGTATAATGAGAAACAAAAGTCAGTAGAAAATTCAAAAGAAAAAAATAATAGAAGTGAAGAATTAATAAATAAATGGACAAGTGTATTAGAAATTCAAAAAGAAATAT
This sequence comes from Clostridium sp. CAG:265, assembly GCF_000436575.1. Lineage (NCBI taxonomy): Bacteria > Bacillati > Bacillota > Clostridia > Eubacteriales > Clostridiaceae > Clostridium > Clostridium sp. CAG:265. Next base: position 50,424 of record NZ_FR886594.1, on the reverse strand, counting down.
GTCAAAATAATAAAAATACTTTAAGATATAGTAGTTTATCATATAACACAAAAGATGGACGAGTGTATTTAAAGATTAAGAATAATATAGAAGATGTAGAGTTTACTCAAGACCAGATGTTAGTAGTAACTCTTAAGAATTCAAAGGGGTTTAAAACAGCTAAAATAGGTCATTTTAGCGATTTTAAAGATGGCAATTTATCAATAGATATTATTAGAGGGATAGATATTGAAATTTTTGCAAAAAGTGGAGAAGTTTCTATTGATACTGGATTTATGGATAATATAATAAGCAAGCAAGAATCTGCATTGAAGAAAGTGAAAAATAAAGAATGTGCATGTAGAAATTTACCACATATATTATCACATCCAGAGGATGCTAGAATTAATTACACTCTAAAAGAATTAAGCTTTAAAAATGAATTGTTAGATGAGAACAAAAAAGATATAATTGAACAAGCATTATGTTCTAAGGATATATATTTACTACAAGGGCCTCCTGGAACAGGAAAGACAACTGTAATTAGTGAATTAGTAATACAGCAGTTAAAATTAAATCCAAATGCTAAAATTTTAGTATCATCGCAGTCAAATGTAGCTGTAAATCATGCAATGAATAAAATAAAGCAAGAAAATTCAGAAATAAAAGTAGTTAGATTAGGAAGAGATGAAATGATATCTAATGGTATGGAGAATTATACCATTGATGCACAGGCTGAAGATGTTACAAATGCAATAAAAAGAAAAGTTGAACGATATTTTGAACATATTAAAAATAGAAATTTTGATAGAGAGTTATTTGATAAATATAACTTAGCTTTAGAAGTTATTGAAATAAGCCAAAAAATAGAAAAATTACAAAAGGAAATATATTATGATAAAGAATTTAGAGATAAAAAATATATCACTTATTTAGAAAAAAAAGAAATTATAAAAAGAATAGAAAGCTTAAAAGAAAGCTTTAATAATATTAGCTTAATTAGTGAAAATGACCTTATAGATAGCTTTATATATGATTATGTAAAATTAGGAGAAGATTTCATTAAAAATTATGAAGTAATAATAAAACTAGAAAAAGAATTAGAGGTTATTGATGAGTTGATAATAAATAAAGAGTCTCAGCTAATAAGCGAAGAGAATAATTTGGTTTCTGGATTTGAAATATTAGAAGTAAAAAATATTAAAGAAATTATTGAATATAAAAAAGAAGTAGAAGTAAAACTTGAAAAACAAAAGAAGAAACTAGAACAGCTTTCAAAATATGAGAAAATTAAAAATGAATGGTTAAAAAAGATTACTCAATCAGAGGAGATTGAAAAAATTTTAATGGAGCAAGTGAGTGTAATAGGTGCAACGTGCATTGGAATAGCAAATTATACTACAAATTTTGATTTGAAATTTGATTTAGTAATTGTTGATGAAGCCGGAAGGGCAACACCACCGGAAATACTCGTTCCTATGGTATTAGGAAAAAAGATAATATTAGTAGGTGATCATAAGCAATTACCACCTGTAATTGATAAAATGTTAGCTGATGAGATTAAAGTAAGAGAAAACTATAATAAAAGAGATTTAGAAGAAAGCTTGTTCTCGTACTTAGAAAAAAATTTAAATAGTGATTGTAGAAATATATTAAAGCAGCAATATAGAATGAGTCCAGTTATAGGTGATTTAATAAGCTCGGTATTTTATAATGATAAAATAATTTCAATGGTAAGCTTAGAGGATAGAAATCACCAATACAAAAAATTAAATGGGAAAGCAATTGTTTGGCTTGATACAAAAAATGATTTGGATAAGATAGAAGAGACAATTGGAACAACTAAACAAAACTCTTTTGAAGCAAGGAATATTATAAAATTATTAATAGAGTTAGAAGAAAATTATTCAACTTTAAATATCTATAAAGAAGTTGCAGTTATTACTGGATATAAGGCACAAAAGAATCTAATTGCAAGGTTAATTGAAATGGAAAATATAGTGTTTAAACATATAAAGATTGAAATTGATACAGTAGACGCATTTCAAGGTAGAGAGACTGATATAGTTATTTATAGTATAGTAAGAAGTAATTCAAAAGGAGAAATTGGCTTTTTGAGTGATCAAAGAAGATTAAACGTATCTCTTTCTAGAGCTAGAGAGTTACTTGTACTAATTGGTGATAGTGAATGTGTTACTAAAGGAAAAGAAAATTCCTTTTCAAAAGTTTATAGTTATATCAATGAAAATCCAAGGTGTAAAGTAGAGGTGATATAGGTGAATTCAACAGAAAGAATAACAACAATTGAAGAATTAGCCGGACATTATGCAAATTCAATGAAGGGATATAAACTAGTTAGTTACTATAAAGCTGCATTTCCTGTATATAGAATTAGTAGTGAGCTTGTCATACAGAGGAAGAAGGAACTTGGTTTAATTCAAGAATTTTGCTTAAAATATCTTAGAGCAGGTGCTAAAAATGTAAATAATCTAAAAAATTTTTTAGGGTTAGATGAGAAAGTAGTTACTTCAAATTTGTTAACTTTACATCAGTTAGATATGGTAAATTATAGATTTGCAACTCAAGAGGTAATTTTAACTCCAAAAGGAATAGAGGCACTAGAAAAAAATAATTTTGTTGTTCCTGAAATTATAGATTATACATTTTTAATTGATGGAATTACAGGAGATTATCAAATTAATCAAAGTTTAGATAGGGCAGAAAAAATTAAAAACAATTCTCATATAATACCGTTTTTAGAATCCAAACCTGATATAGATGTTATAGATATTAAGTCAGTAAAAAATATTGTGAATATTCAGAAACATTTAAATAATAGCAGTTATTTAGAGGCTGATATACTTGCAGTAAAAAATATAGAAAAAATAGAAAAGTTTTATAGAAAATTAAATATATTAGTGTTTATGAATGATTGTGGAAATTATGAGTTGCAAGTATATGATGTTAATAAGCGTAATCAAAAGTATGAAGCAAAATTAATGGTGATGCTTAGAAAAAATTTTAAAATTATACCTACAGTTGAGTTTGATATTGAAATGTATGATACTTCGAATTCATTAATTGATAAAGATAAGGTAGAAATATTAGCAAATGAAAAAGATAATTTAATTGATGTTATAGACACTCTAGAAAGAAGAGTTGAAGAAGCAGAAAAAATGGAAGTTAATACGGAAGAAGATTATTTAACGAAAACTATGCAGATAGATCAATTAAGAAAGGAATTAGAAAAAGAAAAACTAAAGGAAAAGGCAATTCCTAAACTAATAAACACTTATGAACATAGACCAATATTGATAAGAGCCTTGAATGAAGCGAAAAAACAGGTTGTAATAGTATCACCATGGATAAAAGAAACAGCAACTGATTTTGAATTAAGAGGTGCAATACAAAAAGCTATGGAGAGAAAAGTTAAAGTAGTAATTTGTTATGGTATTTCTAAAAAAATAGAATCTGACGTTAATTATGCAGTTAATCTGCTGAAAAAGTTAAAAGAGGATAAAACATATGGTAAATATTTATCTTTAGTATTATTAGGTAATACACATGAAAAGGTGCTAATTTGTGATGAAGTATTTACAGTTGTAACAAGTTTTAATTGGCTTTCTTTTAAGGGAGATAAAAATAGAGGATTTAGACAAGAAACTGGAACATATGTTGAGGATTTTGAGTTTAGTAAGAATATGATAAGTAATTTACAAGAAAGAATACTAGCTTCTGGAAATAGTACAAATATAAAATTATAATACTTTAATTTATGGAATTGAGTGCAACTATTTTACTTGGTAAAAATAAATATTAAAATCAATAATTCTAATCGTAGATATTAAATTAGTAGAATTATAAATATAGCAAATGATAATTAAATAGATAGAATAGTTGAAGAATTTAAAAGGGAATTAGAAAATATTTTAAATGATTTACATATTGAAAGCTAGTATTAATTTACTAGCTTTTAATATTATAATAAAATTAGATTAGTGGTAAAAATTATAAAAATATTCACTTATATTTAAAGAAATATAAAAAGTATAAATGGAGTAATTAAAGTATGATTGATAAAATAACTAAAGAAACAATAGTAGAAAAAGAGATAAGCATTACAGAAGAAATCAGTAATGCAATTACAGGCAACAAAAATTATTTAATTAATAGATTAAGAACAAGCATTAAAAATGCAAAAAGTATAGATATAATAGTGTCCTTTCTTATGGAATCAGGAGTAAAGATGCTTCTTAATGATTTAAAAGATGCATTAGATAGAGGAGTTAACATAAGAATACTAACAGGAAACTATCTTAACATAACTCAGCCATCGGCTTTATATCTTTTAAAAGATGAATTGAAAAATAAAGTTGATTTAAGGTTTTATAATAATCCAAAGAAATCATTTCATCCTAAAGCCTATATGTTTCATAATGAATTAGATAGTGAAATATATATAGGATCATCTAATATTTCTAGAGGAGCATTGACCTCTTCAATTGAATGGAATTATAGATTTAATAAAAGTTCAAATATAAGTGATTTTAATGTGTTTTATGAAACTTTTGAAGACTTATTTTATAATCATTCATATGAAATAACTGATGAAGTTTTAAAAGATTATTCAAAGTCTTGGAAGAAACCAAAAGTTCAAAGTGATATTGAAAAAGAGGAAAATAGTGAAGAAAATAATGTGCTTAATATTTTTGAGCCAAGAGGAGCTCAAATTGAAGCTTTATATGGATTAAAGCAAAGTAGAGAAGAAGGATATGATAAAGGTTTAGTTGTAGCTGCTACTGGTATAGGAAAGACTTACTTAGCAGCTTTTGATTCTAGAGAATATGAAAGAGTTTTATTTATAGCTCATAGGGAAGAAATATTAAAGCAAGCAGCCATTAGCTTTAAAAATGTTAGAAATTCTGATGATATAGGATTTTTCTATGGAAATCAAAAGGATACTAAAAATAAATTTATTTTCTCATTAGTTCAAACATTAGGAAAAGATGAGTATTTAAATGAAAATTATTTCTCAAAAGATTATTTTGATTATATTGTGGTAGATGAATTCCATCATGCAGTGTCTAATAATTATAAAAAGATTATGGAGTATTTTAAACCTAAGTTTTTACTAGGGCTTACAGCAACACCTGAAAGACTAGATTCTAAAGATGTATTTGCTCTTTGTGATTATAATATGGTTTATGAAGTAAGATTAAAGGAAGCTATTGAAAAGGGATGGCTTGTTCCTTTTAGATATTATGGTATTTATGATGAAACAGTAAATTATGATAATATTGAATATAAAAATGGTAAGTACAATGATAAGGAATTAGAAGATGCATTAATGCTTAATAAAAGAGCAGAGCTTATAATAAACCATTATAGAAAATATAAGTCATCTAGAGCTATAGGATTTTGTACTTCAAGACATCATGCAGAATATATGGCAAAAGTATTTAGTGAAAATGGAATAAAAGCTGTAGCTGTATATAGTGGTGAAGGTGGAGAATATTCTTCTAATAGAAATGAAGCATTAAGTGCTTTAGCTAAGGGAGAAGTACAAGTACTATTTTCAGTAGATATGTTTAATGAAGGATTAGATATTCCAGCAATAGATATGGTAATGTTTTTAAGACCTACACAATCTCCAACAGTATTTTTACAACAGTTGGGAAGAGGTTTAAGAAAATATAAAGATAAGCAATACTTAAACGTACTTGATTTCATAGGAAATTATAAAAAAGCTAATTTAATACCATTCTTATTAAGTGGACAAAGTTATTCAAAAGAAGCCAGTAAGAGAAATAGTCAAAGTGATTATGAGTTTCCAGATGATTGTTTTGTAGATTTTGATTTTAAGCTGGTAGATATATTTAAAAAGCAAGCAGAAAAAGAAATGACCATTAGGGATAAAATTAGAGAAGAATATTATGGTATAAAAGAAGACTTAGGGCATGTTCCTTCAAGAGTGGAATTCTTTAATAATATGGATGATGACATATATGATAATATTAAGACTAAGAAGGGGTTAAGTCCTTTTGCTAATTATATGGAGTTTTTAAATAATATTAATGAGTTAAATAAAGAAGAAAGTGTTTTATATAACACAAGAGCTAGAGAATTTATTAATATGATAGAAACTACAAGTATGAGTAAAACATATAAAATGCCAGTGCTATTAGCCTTTTATAATAATGGTGATATAAAGATGGATATTGATGAAGAGGATGTTTATAAGAGCTTTTATGAATTTTATCACCAGGGATCCAATAAAGTTGATATGCTAAAGGACAAGAGTACAAAGGACTTTATGGAATGGGATAGTAAAAAATATATTAGATTAGCTAAAAGTAATCCAGTGAAATATTTATTACAAACTCATAGTGATTTCTTTAAAGAAAACGAAGGATATGTTTTATCTTTAACTGATGATTTAAGAGAATTTATAAACAAAGAAGAGTTTAAAAAGCATATGAAAGATGCAATTGATATAAGAGTACAAAGTTACTATAGAAATAGGTTTGTTAAAAATAAATAAGATGCTTATAGTTATCGGAAAGAAAAATTTTATCAAATTAATATATAAGATGAGATGGGAAAGGTATAAATGGGAAAGTATGGTGGATTAGTAACATTAGCAGATATAAAATGTTATAGGGATAAAGAAAGAACTGATTTAGTAGCAGAATTTAAAAGTTTTCCAGAGGTAAGAAAGTTTTTAAATGTACAAGCTGTTGGAGATAGTTTAGAAAGAGCAAGTGAAAGTGGAAAGCCAAGTAGAGGGTATTATTGGAGAGTAGAAAATCTTAGATATGGAGATAGATCAGAAATGAATATGGAATCAGTAGTGAAAAATCATGAAATACAAGAAACAATAATAGATGAAAAGTTAAAAAATTTTATAGGGGCATCAAAGGATTACATTAGTAAAGATAAATTTTTTCAAACTTTAGCAGAAAATAAGAGTAAATTTGTTAAAAGATTTCCTTTAGATAAGCTATTAGATATACCTATAGAGGAATATATAGTTTTAAAGGCCAATTATCCAGAGACATATAATGATACATTTACTTATTGGCTAGAGAGAAAAGAGGAAATAGGTGGAGCTATTGGTGGAGGTAATTCTTCTAAGTTTTATATTTATATGGATGCCTCTGGAAAATATTGTATAGGATATGGAGATAAAAAAAGATATATTGAAGGTGATGAGTTAAAGTATGAATATCATGAGCTTATCTCTAAAATAGTAAAATCAATAGAGTTTGCAAAGGAAGATAATATAGAAGAAATAAAAGAGTTAAATCCACCATTATGGAATATGGTATTACTTAAAATATTATCAATTTATATGCCAGATAAGTTTATAGATATTTATTCATCAGCAGTATTAGTTCCATTAGCAGAAATATTAAATTTAGATACAGATAAATCACCAGAAAATATTATAGCAATAAATTATTTAGCTACTAAAAAACTTAAGGCAATGGATGAGTTTAAAGAATGGGAGATGTTTAAGCTATCAAATTTTGTGTGGGAAACCATTAGGAAAGTTCCAAGAAAAATAACTTATTGGGCTTTAGGTCATAATTATGATGGAAATAATATACTTCCAGATTTAATAGAGAAGAATAAAATAGCAGTAGGATATTTTGAAGAAGATTTAAGTGATGTAATTATAAATAAAAGAGCTTTGAAAGAGTATTTAAAGGAACATAATTATGATAATAATACAATTAAAACCTTAACTAATTTTAGTGAAATAAAAAAAGGTGATATTGTTATATTAAAAAGTTCTTACACTAAAGGCGAAAAAAGAAATATTTCTGTGTTTAAAGTATCAGCAATAGCTGAGGTACTTGAAGATGTTACTAGTGGGTACGAATATGATGAAAAGTTACATCATACTCTTCCTGTGGAATGGATATCAAAAGAAGTTAGAGAATTTGAGGGGATAAATTATTTAGGTACACTTACTAAAATAAAAAATGATAAAAATTTAAATATAATTTTAAATAATACTAATTTATCAGATGAGTTACACGAAAGTATATCTAATGAAGAAGATGAATTAAATGAAGATAATAAAAACTTTATCTTATATGGCCCTCCAGGAACAGGAAAGACTTATAATGTTATAAATAAAGCATTAGAAATAATTGACCATGAAGGATATTCAGAAATAGCTGAGGAGAATAATAGAGAGGCTATACTAAATAAATATAAGGAGCTTGTTGATAAAGGTCAAATTGATTTTTGTACATTCCATCAAAGTTATGGATATGAGGAATTTATAGAAGGTTTAAAGTCAGATGGAAAAGGTAATTTTGTAACAGAAGATGGTATTTTAAAAAGAATAGCTTATAATGCAGCTTATGAAGGATTAAAAGATGAATATAAAGAAGATGAAGTAAGTTATGATGATAAGAAGGTTAAAGTTAATAATTATATTAATAAGGAAAGAGCTTTTAAAGAAGCAAAGAAGTTTGTACTTATTATTGATGAGATTAACAGAGGTAATATATCAAAAATATTTGGTGAGCTTATTACCTTATTAGAAGAGGATAAAAGAATAGGTACAAGTAATCAAATTGTCGCTAACTTACCATATACAAAAGAAAAGTTTAGCCTTCCAAATAATTTATATATTATAGGAACAATGAATACATCTGATAAATCTATAGCTCAAATTGATATTGCATTAAGAAGAAGATTTATATTTGAAGAAATGATGCCAGATTATGATGTATTAGATGAAATTGATGGCATAGAGCTAGATAAATTATTAATTGAAATTAATGAAAGGATAGAATTCTTATTAGATAGAGATCATTTAATAGGTCATGCATATTTTGTTAACTGTAATTCATATTTAGATATTATCAATGTAGTTATTAATAAAATAATTCCTTTATTACAAGAATATTTTTATGGAGACAACGAAAGAGTAGGAATGATTCTAGGGGGAATAGGACTATCTAAAAATGATAAATCTATTGTTTATAGAGAGGAAAAATCAGCAGAAAAAATATTTAAAGGCTTTAAAAATATTAGTGATTTAGGTTCTAAAGAGGTTTTCAGAGTAAAAACAGAAATCGGAATAGAGGAGCTTAAAAATATTTATGAATAGTAAATATATTGTCTTAAGGGAAGGATATGACTGGTTAAATATAGGTGAAGGAAAAAATGAAATATCGATTTCTGAATATAAAAATATTTGTGTATATTTAAAGAAAAATATAGGTAATAAATCAATAGTATATGATTATAATAAAATTAAATTTATTAATTATGTTGGAATAATAAAGATAAATAATTTAATTATTGAGATATTGCCTAAGATATCTTTAAGCAATGACATAATCAAAGATAGGGAAATTCTTGTGTTTATGCTTTCTAAATGTAATAAATTATCTGTAGATATAAATGAATTATTAAATAGCAATATTTTAAATAATTCATTGCTAGATATTTTGGCAAAAGTGTTTTCAAAAAAGCTTTTAAATGAATTACAAAAGGGATTATATAGAGAATATGTTTCTAAAGAAGAAGCTTTAAGCACGATAAAAGGAAAAACTCTAATATCTAAAAGTATAAAAGAAAATACCATTAATAAAAATAAAATGAATTGTAAATATGATGAATTCACTGAGGACAATTTATTCAATGCTATTTTAAAAAGGGCTATTAGTGTTATTTTATTTTCAATAAAGAATGATGACGTAAAGAAGGAATTAAATATCATAAATAATGTTTTAAATGATATTTCAGATATTTATATTCCTAATAATATTATTTTAAATTATAAATTAAATAGAATGAACAATAGATTTTTAGAGTGTTTTACATTAGCAAAATTAATATTATTAAATTCTAGTATGGATAAATCATTAGGTAAGGAAAATGGATTTTCAATTTTATTTGAAATGAATTATTTATATGAGGAATACATTGGAGTTTTATTAAAGGAAGTTTTTAATGATACTAATATAAGTATAAATACTCAGGAAAAATCTAGATATTTATTATGGAATACTTTAAAAGAAAGAAATGAAATAGCATTAAAGCCTGATATTGTTATATATAAAGATAATAAACCTAAGGTTATAATTGATACAAAGTGGAAGAGCTCATCTATTAATAATATAGAGATTTATTCTCAAAGTGATATTTATCAAATGTATGCTTATATTACAACATATGCAGAATGTGAAGAGTGTATTTTGTTATATCCTAAGTTTGAAGATATTAGTCATTCATATTGGAAATTAAATCAGAATATAGGAGATAAGAAAATTTTAATTTCTGAAATTAGCTTAGAAAGTTATGAAAAAAGTAAAGAAGAATTATTTAAATTAGTTTAAAGGAAATAAGCCAAATGATAAATAACACATTAGATTTTTACAATAACAATTCAAAATCATATATAGAAAGTACACTATCAATAGATATGAGCCATTTATATAAAGATTTCCTAAAACACATACCTAAAGATGGTCATATACTTGACTTAGGATGTGGTTCAGGAAGAGATAGTCTTGAATTTATAAAAAGAGGATACAATATTACAGCAGTTGATGGATCAAAAGAATTATCAATTGCTGCAAGTAAAGTTATAGGACAAGAAGTAATTTGCAATAAATTTGAAGACTTACAATTAACAGAAAAATTTCATGGAATATGGGCATGTGCTTCATTGCTTCATATAAACAAAAGATATCTAATTAATGTAATAAAAAATATATCATCTAATTTAGAAGACAATGGAGTATTTTATATGTCATTTAAATATGGAGAAGATGAATATATTGATGAAAAGGGAAGATATTTTAACTGCTATACAGAAAAAACATTTAAAGAAATGATATTAGCAGTTCCCAAATTAGAAATAATTAAGATATATAAATCAGAAGATACAATTGGTGGAAGAAATAACTTACAGTGGCTAAATGTATTGTTGAAAATAAATTAAAGTTATAAAAATGGGTATATAATGATTTTTAACATTAATGTGCGAAATTCTCCCATCTTTTATAAGTGGGAGATGGATAGCACTTGACTATAGTCAACAAGAGTAGTATGTTGTAATAAATAGTAATTAACTACTGGTGGAGCACCTATTGAAGTGATGAGAAAATACATTGAGAATCAAGGGGAAAATAATGCTTAAAGCTTATAAATATAGATTATATCCTAATTTAGAACAAAGAGAATATTTAGTTAAAACATTTGGGTGTACTAGATTTATATATAATAAAATGTTAGCTGATAAAATTGAGTATTATAAAGAAACTGGCGAAATGTTAAAAAATACACCTGCACAATATAAAAAAGAATTTGAATGGCTAAAAGAAATTGATTCATTAGCACTAGCAAATGCTCAACAAAACTTAGAAAAAGCTTATAAAAATTTTTTTAGAGATAAGTCTATAGGATTTCCTAAATTCAAATCCAAGAAAACTAATTACTATAGTTATACTACTAATAATCAAAAAGGAACTGTATATATTGAAAATAATCATGTAAAAATACCAAAACTAAAAACTATGATAAAAATAAAATATCATAGAGAATTTACTGGGACTATAAAAAGTTGCACAGTATCTAAAACTCCAAGTAATAAATATTTTATATCTATATTAGTAGATACTGAAAATAAAACATTACCTAAAGTTGATAAGAAAATAGGTGTAGATGTTGGACTTAAAGAGTTTGCAATATGTAGTGATGGGTACAGGGTATCAAATCCAAAATATCTAAAAAAGTCAGAAAAGAGATTAATTAAACTACAAAAGGATTTGTCAAGAAAACAAAAGGGAAGTAACAATAGATACAAAGCAAGATTGAAGGTTGCTAAATTACATGAGAAGATAACTAATCAACGTAAAAATTTTTTACACAAATTATCTACTAAGCTAATAAGAGAAAACCAATCTATAGCTATAGAAGATTTGAAAGTAAAAAATATGCTTAAAAATAATAAATTATCAAAAGTGATTAGCGAAGTAGCATGGAGTGAATTTAGAACAATGTTAGAATACAAGGCTGATTGGTATGGAAGAAATATTGTAGTTGCTCCAGCTAATTATGCAAGTAGTCAATTATGTTCAGAATGTGGATATAAGAACATTGATGTAAAAAACTTAGCATTGAGAGAGTGGACTTGTCCAGAATGTGGTACAAAACACGATAGAGATATAAATGCAAGTAAAAACTTATTAAAATTAGTAATATAATTTTAGTATTATCTTGAGGTAGGAACTACCTTATAAGCTTGGGTGAACTTGTACCGTTAGGTATATTGACCAAGAAGCCCCCACTTCTATAAGTGGAGAATAGTTCACAGAAAATCACTATATACCCTTAAACTATGTTAAAATATAAAAAAAGCTTAATATAATACTATTTATCAGAAAAGTGTTTGTAGAGATAAATGGGAATATACAAAAGTGTATTAATATTTTATAAAGTTGAAATAGAGTTATAAATTTATGATAAGTCCAAAAGTAAATGAAATTAAGGAATTATATTACAAAGATTCATATACATGTTATTAGAGCATTATAATATCAAAAAAGGATAATCACACAATGCATTACAAGATGTTTTGGATCTATTAGATTTATTAAAAGTTATAAAGCCAGAAAGATGGTGTGCTTTAAGTATATCAAGATCAGTTTCAAAGAATGATAATAAACAAGGAAAAGATGGTACTAAAAGCTCAGCAAAGTCTAATAGTTTTAGAAAGTTTGCAAAGGATAAGGAAAAAGTTGCAGAAGAAAAAGAAATGATTGAGTTTGCTAAAAATAATTTAATAAAGGATATATTTAATAAAAAGAAAATAGTTTTTACTGGTGATATGTCTAAAAGTAGAGCTGAGATGAGAGCTACAACTATAAGATATGGGGCAGATTCTCCAACAAGCATAAGTGGAAAAACAAATATTCTTGTTATAGGGGAAGAGGCAGGAAAAAGTAAATTAGAAAAAGCTAAGCAGCTTAGTATAGAAATAGTTACTGAAGATGAATTTTGGGATATTATTCATAAAGAAACAGGTATGAAATAATAACAAAGTGAGGTTTGTTAAAGGATTTGTGTTAGTATAAAGTAGTGGATATATTAACTAAAAATAATATTAGTCTTCTTAGAGATGATTCATTTATACATTTAGATCAAGGAGCTCATTATACAAGTCCGATATTTCAAAAGAAATTTAAAATTTATAATTTAGAAATATATATAGAACAGGCTTATTGAATGTATATACATTTTATGGTAAAATTGAAAGGTGGAAATGATTCAGATAATAGAAAGGAAAACTAATATATAAGATTTATCATAGGAATTGTACATATGGATATACATAGGAGAAAGCAAGAATAGAGGACAAAGGCCTCTTTTTTTAATGTAGAAATAAGATTTATAAGAGAAGACTTATAAGGTCAGTAATATAACTTCAGAAAAGTTTAAAAAGATACCAGTGAAGGATATTAGTAGGTTAAAAGGAGTATGTTTAATAATTGGGAGGAATCAATATGAATATTCAAGATTTCTATATAGGTAAGTCTTTTGATGCATATGAATTTTTTGGAGCACATAAAATAGGTAATAAAATTTTATTTAGAGTATATGCACCAAATGCAGCAAAAGTATCATTAGTAGGCGAATTCAATGATTGGCAAGAAGAAGAAATGGAACAACAGTATCAAAGTGGAATATATAGTATTACCTCTGAAAATGCACGTGTAGGTATGATGTATAAGTATTGTATTCATACACGAGATGGACAAGTGGTTTATCATTGTGATCCTTATGGATTTGCTATGGAATTAAGACCTAATAGTGCTTCATATATAGTGGATTTAGAAGAATATAAGTTTAGTGATGATGAGTGGATGAATAAAAGAGATAAGTGTTATAATAAGCCATTAAATATTTATGAGATTCATATGGGATCATGGATGAAAAAAAATGACGAAACTTATAATAATGGATGGTATCGTTATAATGAAATTGCTGATAGACTTATAAATTATGTAAAGGAAAATGGTTTTACTCATATAGAGATAATGCCTTTATGTGAACATCCTGTAGATTGTTCTTGGGGATATCAAAATACGGGATTCTTTAGTCCAACATCAAGGTATGGTACCAATAAGGAACTTAAAGAGCTTATAGATAAATGTCATAAGGCCAATGTAGGCGTAATATTAGATTTTGTTCCAATACATTTTGCAGTAGATGATTATGGATTAGCAAAATTTGATGGTACGGAACTTTATGAATATCCACATAAAGATGTAGGCGCTAGTGAGTGGGGAACTTGCAATTTTATTCATTCTAGAGGAGAAGTATGCTCATTTCTTCAATCAGCAGCAAATTATTGGCTTAAGGAATATCATTTTGATGGTTTAAGAATGGATGCTATAAGTAGAGCTATATATTGGCAAGGAAATCCTGCAAGGGGGGTAAACTCTTGTGCAATTAATTTTATTAGAAATATGAATGTTGGACTTCATAAACTTCATCCTACTGCTATGATAATAGCAGAGGATTCTACTGCATATCCTAAAGTAACTGCACCTGTAGAATATAACGGATTAGGCTTTGACTATAAATGGGATTTAGGTTGGATGAACGATACATTGGAATATTTTAAGATATCACCGAAAGAGAGACCAAATCATTATTACAAGTTAACTTTTTCAATGGAATATTTTTATAATGAGTTATTTTTATTACCTTTTTCACATGATGAGGTGGTTCATGGAAAAGCTACTATCATTCAAAAGATGTGGGGAGACTATGAAGATAAATTTAAACAATGCAGAGCACTATATATGTATATGTATACTCATCCAGGAAAGAAGCTTAACTTTATGGGTAATGAAATAGCACAATTTAGAGAATGGGATGAAAAGAGAGAGCAGGATTGGCAATTAATTAAGATGCCGTTACATTATGCTTTTAATAAATATATAAAGAGATTAAATGAAGTTTATGATAATTATGAAGCTCTATATAAAAATGAATATGATAGCAGTTATTTTAAATGGCTAGAAGTAAATGCACCAGAAAAGTCAGTATATATATACGAACGTGGGCGTAGTGATCATAGA
This sequence comes from Clostridium sp. CAG:265, assembly GCF_000436575.1. Taxonomy (NCBI): domain Bacteria; kingdom Bacillati; phylum Bacillota; class Clostridia; order Eubacteriales; family Clostridiaceae; genus Clostridium; species Clostridium sp. CAG:265. The sequence continues at coordinate 35,326 of NZ_FR886594.1, read as the reverse complement.
ATCATAGTAGCACTTAATTTTTCAGATAATGAATATGCTCCATTTACATTTAAAGTTGAAGAGGAGCTGAGGTTGAGAGAAATAGTAAATAGCGATAGTGACATTTATGGTGGAAGCACATGGGGAATTAGAAGTGATGTTACTACAACAAAAGAAGATAATTATTTATATAATTTGAGTATTAATTTAAAGCCTTTTTCAGGTATAATTTATGAAGTAGTAAATGATTAGAAAGGTATGAGTATGGTAGCAAAAACTCCATACTCAGAAGTATTAGAGGGTCAATGGTTGACTCCAATGCCAGTAAAAATCTTAAAAAGATTAGAAGATTAATTAAAGAATGCGAATTTAAGATAGCAACTAAAGCTTTTCTAGTAATCAAATTAGAGATTTTTTTTAGAGAATACTAGAGTATTATATTTATCATATTCCATAAGATATTTACTATCAATAAGAATAGCATTAAGTTTATAGGCAATTTCTTGAAAGGGAGCATATCAAAGGCATGTTTTTTTTAAAATCATTAAGAACATACTTTCGAGTAAGAAAAAAATATAGTATAATTAAAATAAAAAAGAAAAAGTATGGAGTTGTTAAATGAAAGGTAAGGAACACATGATGATAGGGACTACCGCTACAGCTACCATGGGTATTGGTTTTTTAATGAACAATAATATTGGCGATGTAGTACATTTAGTTCCTTTAATAGCCGGTGGCTTTATAGGCTCATATATGCCAGATATAGATTCTCATAAATCTAAAGCAAGTCAGGTATTTAATAAGATAATTATGATATTAATGGTTGCTTTAGTAGTAGGATATAGTTTTGGCTTAGCTCTTAGTGTGGATGATATATTAAATATTTTTAAATATACTAGTGAAAATTATTTGGGATTAGTTTTTTTCTGTGTCAATACTGTTCTTGGAAAGCTTTCTCCCCATAGAATGTTTACTCATAAAATATTAGGTACAACATCCTTTTGCTGGAGTGTATTTTTAATAGGTAATAAATATTTGGCTCTCGGTTTTACAACAGGTTATATATTACATATTGTATGTGATAGATTTTCGCCAAGAGGAAAAAATCTTAAGTTTTTTGAATTTAAGCTTCCTTGTAGGAATAGTAAAAATAAAACATCTGTTGATTGGTAGAGTTATAAATTCTTAAAAGAAATACGTAGTTAGTGATAAAGCATACATAGTGTATGTTTTATTTTTTGTGTATAAATTTTAGTGCAAATGGCAAATAATATTCGTAAATGCTTAAAAAGAGAGGAAGGTTATTATGGAATATAGTGAGAGAATGAAGGAAAAGTATATGACCAAGATAGATAAAATAAATAAAATAGATGATGAGGACACAAGAGTGCATTTAAAATTAAAATTAATGGCAGATATAATTAATGAATTAGATAAAAATTAAACAATAAAAAATTTAGATAATATTTTGGAAGGATATATGGTTATGGTGAAGAATTAAATAATTATAGTTGTAGTAAAAATTTCTGATTAAATACATAAATTAATTCATATAATTAAACTTTTTATAATAATATATAATAGATAGAATTAAAGAAGGTGATTGATATGATTAGTAATAAAAAGGTTATAGAGAAATATTACAAGAAGATGGAAACGATTAACAAGATTGAAGATGAATTCACCAAATCTCAAAATAAAATGAAGTTAATAATCGATATGATGATGTATGAAAAAAATGATAAAAAATGTGAAAAAGAAGCTTAAAATAAAAAAGCAATAATTAATTCTTTTATAGAGTAAATTATTGTTTTTTTTGTTTGTTAAAGAATGTATAATAAAAGTGATAAATGAAAAATTATGCATAAATAATATTATGAGGTGGTGAATTATGACTGTTGATTTATTAAGAATAATTCAGAATATGTTTATGGATAAATACAGTAGAAAAGATATAAATGGCCAGTTTGCTTCATATTTTAACAGGATTATAGGTGTAAGTAATAAGGAAAATTATGATGATATTCTTAGTACATTAAATAAAAAATGTTATGAGAATAGTAATGTATCATTAATTTTTGATGGTGAGATACCTTTAAACGGTGAAATTGAGCTTATTGAATACATTTATAATGAACTTAACTCTATGAATATATTTAATATAGTTAATGAAGATATAGTTATTTTTGATGATTTAGCAATAAATACAGCTTTTTTAGAGGCTTTACAGTATACAATTGAATTATCAGTAAAAAATGAAAGTTTTTTTAATGAATCTATAAGAAATAATTTTATAACTAAACTTATAGTATGGGCATATTCATGGATTAAAAATATTGATTATAAAAATTCCATTAATCCTAAATGTATATATTATGGAAAGATAAATAAACATGAAATATATTTTTTAATAATGCTTTATAAGATGGGATTTGATGTTTTATATTTAAATCCTTTAAAAGAAGAATACTGGAATGAGGTTGATACTGATAATTTAAGTAAATGTTATGTGGAAAGTAGCATTACTGATCTTGAAAGTTTTAATATTAAGGCTCATAGAGGTCATGAAATAGAAGTTGTTGAAACAGTAACAAAGCAAATTGAAAAAAGTATTCATGAAGAATTATTTTCTAATACAGGAATGTATAAACCATGGAAGTTTAGAAAAGGATTTACTAAAAGTGTATTATTAGATACTATTTTAGAGGATATATATATTTATTGGAATGAACCAGCTAAGCTTAGACCAGGATTTAAAGTTGAAGATATGGTAGTTACAGTTCCAAGCATTTTTTATAAAATTGATGGACAGTATTGCAGTATTGCTGAAAATCAGAAAATACTAAAACATTGTTTAAATGCACCAAATACATTGTTTTTTAATGGAGGAAATATTTCTAGAGATATATCAGTATCTAATGATATGTTCGAATTAATGTTTTGTCAGTTAAGTGATGGTACATTTGATGTGGAAGAAATAAAAAAGAGTAGAGTTTATACGTTAGGAAAGTATAATGAAGAGTTGCAAGATTTACTATTAAATAAGTTTAATCAGTTTATTAAAGAAAATAAGATATTAAAGATGAGTTTTGATAAAAAGCTATCTTTAAAGCTTTTAGCATTAATTTTATATCTAAATGAAAGCATAATAAGAATAATAGATAATTTCGATTTTGTTTTTTCTATACCTAAGATAGTTATTTATTTAAATGGTGAAGATACTATTAATGAATGGATGGTTATCTTATTATGCTATTTACATAATATAGGTATTGATATAGTTATTTTTAATCCATCAGGATCTTTCAATATAAATAAATATATTAAGGAGAATAAGATTGTTATTAATAGATTAGAAGAAATACGCTATGATTGTAAATTTGATGAGATAATAAATTATAAGCAAAGCTTTTTTTCAAGGATTATGAATAAGTAATTAATAAAAGAAAGTAAGGAGAGAATAATAGTGAATGGAAATAATTTTAATAGCATGATGGATATGACTGATAACACTATGTTTGCTACTGAAAATAGCATGGCGGAGATCACTAATAATTTAGAAGAATATAAAGAAAGATTAAGGTCTCTTAAGGAAGTACAAGATCTTACAAGTGAAATAGAAGTACAAAATCCAAATTCAATTGTTCAATTTGGTCAAAAAGCTAGTGAAAATATATCAAAAATTTCTGATGAACTTTTAAATTCTATGAAGGAAATAAAAGCTGAGGAAACAACAGAAATGTTAGTTAACTTAACAAAAATAATGGATAAGTTTGATGTTAAAGAAATTAAAAATATAAAACAAGAAAGTTTTGTTTCTAAGATTTTCAAAAGTGCAGGAAATACTATAGCTAGATTATTCCAAAAATATGACACCATGGGATATGAAGTGGAAAAGGTTTATGTATTATTAAAGAAATATGAAAGCGATATTAAGGAATCAAATAATAAATTGAAGAGATTATATGATGGCAACATGGCTTATTATCAAGAATTGGAAAAATATATAGTGGCAGGAGAATTAGCTTTAGAAGAAGTTGAACAATACATTTATCAAATTCCTCTAAATAATACTATCAGTGAAGAGGAAAAGAATATGATGGTACAAAAGCTTGAAATGTGTAAAGAGATGTTAAACCAACGTATATATGATTTAAGAATTGCTGAAAATGTAGCAATACAAGCCGCTCCAATGTTACAAAGCATGCAAATGTCTAATTTTAATTTAATGAGAAAAATAAATTCTTCATTTATTGTAACACTTCCTATTTTTAAACAATGCCTTGCACAAGCAGTTTTATTAAAGCGACAAGAAATTCAAGCTAAGTCATTAAAGCAGTTAGATGATAAAACAAATGAACTTATCATGAGAAATGCAGCTAATACTTCTAGACAATCAGTAGAAATAGCTAAAATGGCTTCAAGTAGCTCTGTTGCCATTGAAACTTTAGAAAAATCATATGAAACAATAATGAGAGGTATTGAAGAAACAAAAGCTATACAACAAAGTAATGCATTAGCAAGAAAAGAAAATACAACTAAGCTTGAAAGTATAAAAATGACAATGAAAAAAAGTATTTCCTTATAAGGGTTGAAAATTAATTCTTAAAGTGGTAATATATACTACATAAAGAGGAGAAAGAAAAGAGGTGCATTGAATATGGCAATTAATTTAGGATCTATGATGGGAAACAGAAGTGGAGAAGTAGTTAATGCGTTGAATTTGCAAAAAAATCAAATTTTAGATTTAACTAAGAAAAATCCAGGCTTAGAAAAAGTAATTTTAGGAGCAGGTTGAGATATAGCAAAGAATGGTTATGATTTTGATTTAGATATTGCTGCTTTCTTATTAAATAGCAATGGTAAAGTACAGAATATACCGCAAGATGTTATATTCTTTAATAATATGGAAGCTCCAGGTATTGTCCTTGAAGGAGATAACAGAACTGGTGCAGGTGATGGTGATGATGAAAGAATAACTATAGATTTATCACAAATTAGAAGTGATATAGCAAAAATAGTTTTTGTAACTACAATTCATGAAGCGCAAGCTAAGAGACAAACATTTGGTATGGTAGAAAACTCATATATAAGATTATTAGATGCTAAAAATAATGAAAAAGAAGTATGTAGGTTTAATTTGAAAGAAGATGGTTCTACTAGTACGTCAGTAATATTTGCCGAACTATTTAGAGATGGTTTTGAATGGCAGTTTAAGGCTGTAGGCGAAGGGAAAATGGCAGATTTAAATGGTATTTTATCGCTTTACATGTAAATAAATAAGTAAAAAAATATATATATATAGGAGAAAAAATTATGGGAATTAATTTAGGTGGAAATTTTGGTATGTCAAATAATGATTCAATGCCAGTTTTAAATTTACAAAAAAATGATATATTAGATTTAACTAAGAAAAATCCAGGATTAAAGAAAGTAATTTTAGGTGCTGGTTGGGATATATCAAGAAATGGAGCAGATTTTGATTTAGATATTGCAGCATTTTTGTTAGATAGTAATAATAAGTTCAACACTGTATCTAATGTAATTTTCTTTAACAATCCAAATGGACAAGGAATTACACTAGGTGGAGATAATAGAACAGGTGCTGGTGATGGTGATGATGAAAGAATATTAATAGACTTACAAGCAATTGACTCTAATATAGCAAAGATAGCATTTGTAGTTACTATACATAATGCACAAGCTAAGAGACAAACATTTGGAATGATAGACAATTCATATGTAAGACTATTGGATGCAGAAAATAATGAAAAAGAACTTTGTAGATTCAATTTAAAGGAAGATGGTTCTACTAGTACTTCAGTTATATTTGCTGAGCTGTATAAAGCAGGTTCAGAATGGGAATTTAAAGCTGTTGGTGAAGGACGTATAGCTGATTTAAATGGTATTTTAGCATTATATGCATAATAGATAAAGGAGAATTGAGGATGTTATTAAATTTACAAAAAAATGATATATTAGATTTAACTAAAAAGGATCCTTCTTTAAAAAATGTGATTTTAGCAGCAGGTTGGGATGTAGCAAAAAAAGGTTTTTTTGGATTAGGTAAAGATTTCGATTTAGATTTAGTTGCGTTACTTTTAGATGAAAGTGGAAAGCTAATAGCTAAAGATGGAATGGTCTATTTTGGTAATAAAAGAAATAATGGAATATTTCTGCATGGAGATAACTTAACAGGTCATGGAGATGGCGATGATGAAAGAATTTCAGTTTCATTAAATAATCTTCCAACAAGATGTTGTAGAATAATGTTTGCTGTTACAATATATGAAGGAAAAGCAAGAAAGCAGTCTTTTTCAAAAGTAAAAAATGCTTATGTTAGATTATTAAATGAAGATAAATCATGCCAAGAAATATGTAGATATAATTTAACTGAAGATGCTGGTAATAATACTTGTGTGAAATTTGCAGAGCTTCGTAAAGAAAATGGTGAATGGCAATTTAAAGTTGTAAGTGAAGCTATAGAAGCATCTATACAAGAGCTATATAATAGCTATAGATAACTATAATTATTAAATAGTTAAGAAAATAATAAAAAATTTCATATATTTTTAGTAACTAGGGGGAAGAAAATTGTTACAGGGATTAAATGATCAAGAAGTTTTAGACAATAGGCAGAAATTTGGTGATAATAAAATAATTGAAGCAGAGCCAGAAACATTCTTAGATAAGTTTAAAGATGCTTTTGGAGATCCAATGATAAAATTACTAATAGCCATTGCGTGTATAATGGCTATTATGGCTTTTTTAGGCTATGCTGAATGGGGAGAGCTTATAGGAATAGTTATTTCTGTATTATTAGTTACAGTTATATCAGCTAAAACTGAAATGTCCAGTGATAATGAGTACAGAAAATTAAAAGATGGAGCTAAGAAAGAGCTTTGTAAAGTTTATAGAAATGGCAAAATAGTTGAAATAGAAGTAGATGATGTTGTAGTAGGTGATAGAATTATCATACAAAGTGGAGATAAAATTCCAGCAGATGGAGTATTGTGTTCAGGAGCAATTGCAGTAGATAATTCAGCCCTTAACGGAGAATCAGAAGAGTGTAAGAAGTATGCTATACCTAATGATTTTATTTACAGGGAAGTTGCTATTACTGGAGATACATTTGTAGACAAGCATTCTTTATTTAGAGGTGCTGTTGTGGTAAATGGTGAAGGTGTACTAGAAGTTAAAAAAGTGGGCATGATGACTATGATGGGTGAAATGGCTAAGGACATGCAAGATGATGATGTAGAAAGCCCATTAAAAGTTAAGCTTTCTAAATTAGCTGATAGTATATCAAAGTTTGGATATATAGGAGCAGTGGTTATTGCAATAACTTTAATGATTCATAAAGTTATAGTAGCTGGTGGAGTATCTCCATATTTTGATCTTGGTATGATGTATGTATTTAAAGATTTATTAGAAGTTTTAATGTTAGCAGTTGTTATAATAGTTATGGCTGTTCCAGAAGGACTTCCTTTAATGATTGCCATAGTTTTAATGCAAAATACATCTAAGATGCTACAAAATAATGTATTGGTAAGAAAGCCTATAGGGATTGAAACAGCTGGTTCATTAAACATATTATTTTCTGATAAGACAGGAACAATTACTAAAGGTGAGCTGGAAGTAGTTGAATTTTTTGATGGAGATTTAAAAGATAGCTATCAATCTAGTAAGTATACAAAAGAATATATGGGACTTTGTATTGGAAAAAATACAGGTGCTATGTTTGATAATAATGATAAAGTTATCGGTGGAAATGCTACAGATAAAGCTTTATTAAATTTCTTAGGTAAAAATGAAATGAACTCTTTAAATGATATAAAAGTTGTTAAGAGTCAAGGTTTTAACTCTGCTAACAAATATTCAGCTGCTGAGCTTGAAAATGTTACAGTATATAAAGGGGCACCAGAAAGATTGCTTGGTAAGGCCACTAAGTATATCAATCAAAATGGACAAGTACTTCCAATAGATAAAGATAAATTAAATGCTAAAATAGATTCATTAGCTGATAAAGCAATGAGAGTTTTATCATTTGCTTACTCTGAGAGTGAATTAATTGAAGATGCATTACCAGATGATTTAGTTATTGTAGGTTTTGTTGGTATAAGGGATGATGTAAGACCAGAAGCAAAGCAAGCAATTAAAGAAGTACAAAACGCTGGTGTACAAGTTGTTATGATTACAGGTGATAGAAAAGAAACAGCTGTAGCTATAGCAAAAGATAGTGGGTTAATTAAATCAGATGATGAGTTAGCATTTACTTCTGAAGAATTAAATAAAATGACTGATGACGAGATAAAAGCTGTTATTACAAAGATAAGAGTTATTGCAAGAGCATTACCAACAGATAAATCAAGAATGGTAAGAATTGCACAAGAGCTAAATCTAGTTTGTGGTATGACTGGTGATGGTGTTAATGATGCACCAGCATTAAAGAGAGCAGACGTTGGTTTTGCAATGGGATCAGGTACTGATGTTGCAAAAGAAGCTGGTTCAATAGTTATCTTAGATGATAATTTTAAATCTATAGAAAATGCTATTTTATATGGTAGAACTATTTATAATAACATATTGAAGTTTATTAAATTCCAATTAACTATAAATGTAGCAGCTGTTGCAGTATCGGCTATTTCGCCTTTCTTTGGTGTTGAAGAGCCATTAAAGATTACACATATCTTATGGATAAACTTAGTTATGGATGGATTAGGTGCTTTAGCTTTAGGAGCTGAGCCAGCTTTAAAGAAGTATATGAGTGAAAAACCTAAATCAAGAACTCAAAGTTTAGTGAATAAAAACATGATGTCTCAAGTTTTATGTGCAGGGGCATGGCTTGGGGTAATAAGTTTTGCATTCTTAAAGCTTCCATTCTTTAAAGAGTTCTTTGAAAATGAAGGACAACATTTAACAGCATATTTTTCAATGTTTGTTTTTTCTGCTGTAGCCAATGGATTTAATGTACGTAGTGAAGGTATTAATATATTTGATCATATCAAAGAAAATAAAGGTTTTATAAAGGTAATGTTAGCGATTGTTTTAGTTCAAATAATTTTAACATTTGTAGGTGGGGAAATATTCTCATGTACACCTTTTGGAATTAAAGGATGGTTAATTATTATAGTTATGTCATTGACAATGATACCGGTAGATATGTTAAGAAAGATAATAATGAAATCATCTGAAAAATCTTTAACATATGAAAATGATGTTGAAGCAGTTTAATTGAAGATGAATTAATGAAAAAGACTATTTCTTTTGAGATAGTCTTTTTTATTAATTTTCAATTGAAAATATTTATATATTTTGTTCATAATTATATTTTATATTATAGGTAATCGATAAATGGGCTGGAAAAACCTCTAGATGTCAGCGCAATAATTTTATAATATGAAGACCTTACAAGTAAGAAAGCTTTTTTTATCCATAATTTGATATACTGATGGAAATTAGGAATTGAATCAGCATCAAGACTATTATCTTTAATATATGATTTTATATCAAGTAATTTAATGTAGCTTTCTTTGGAAAATGGAATATAGAAGCCAGGTATGCTTTTACATATATCATATACCTCATATTTATTGTAGTTTATTACTCCTGCAGTATAGGCTAAGATTGTTAGGGTATTACGGATTATATAGCCAACTCGCTTAATTAAGGTAGCATTTGAAACAGTCTTAGTATTAAAGTCATAAGATATGTTTCTTAACTTCTTATAATTTGAAGCAATATCATTAGTCATGTTGGTATATAGTCTAAGATTATATAGGCAGTATTCGAAAAAACCGCTACGAGAATAAAGGATTAAACCTTCTAGCTTGACACTCCAGAGAAAACTATCGCCATATAAGCATAAATCATAAATTTCATCGGTAGTATAAATTGATATCCATGAAGGAGGAATTTGCATTTCTTCAGCAATATTAAGTTTAGTTATTAATTTTTCATTATAGGAACAGTTATCGATTACTATCAAAAAATCAATGTCGCTATGGATATTATTATCACCACGAATAAATGATCCAAAAACTATAATACTTTCTATGGAGTAGTCTTCAGGATTTACATTATAAATTTTATCATTTAAAGTAATTTCCATATATTTTACTCCTTTATCTATAAATATAAGAGTTCTTTATATTTATAGTATATGTAATGGAAATATTATTGTCCTACTTAGAAAAAAGTTATGAGTGATAAGCATTTTTTGTAGAAAATATTTAAAGAATATTGAAGCTTGGTAGCAATAAATATATAATTGTAGTAAAAAAGTAAAAGTGGTGATTTGTTTGTAAAGCGTTGAGGTAAATAAACAATAAAAATATTTTATTAAATGGCTCTTTAGTATATAATATATCTAAAATATGTTAAGGATATTTAATGTATATTATAAAAAGTAAGGAGTGGTTTTTTGTTTGGTTATGTTACTCCGCTTAAACCAGAGTTAAAGATAAGGGAATATGAATCTTTTAAAAGTTATTATTGTGGAGTATGTATGCATATAAAAGATGGTTTTGGAAATATACCAAGAATGTCATTAAATTATGACATGACTTTTCTTGGGTTGTTACTAGATGGATTGCATGAAGAGGAAAGAAGCTTTAAGATACAGCGATGTATAGCACATCCATTGAAGAAGAAACCTATGATAGTTAATAATAAGGCTTTAGCTTATGCGGCAGCAATGAATGTTTCCCTTGTATATTATAAATTATTAGATGATGTTGCTGATGATAGGAGCATGAAAAGTAAAGTAAGTTCAATAATATTATCACCATATAAAAGTAAATTTAACAGAAATGTTACAATAATAAATGATATAATAGAAGAAAATTTGAAAAAATTATCATATTTGGAGGTTGAAAAGAGATTTTCGTCTATCGATGAAATAGCTCATCCTTTTAGTGAAATAGTAGGTAAAATATTAAATTTATATCCTGAGGAGTTTGAAGGTGACAGTGAAGAAATAAGAGGTAATTTATATGAATTAGGATATTCACTAGGAAAGTGGATATATATTATTGATGCGCTAGATGACTTGAAAGAGGATATGGAAAAAAATAAATTTAATCCTATTAATTACTTGTATAATACCAATAATAAAACGTATGAAGAGCTAATGGGAGAAATAAGGGATAGAATGGAGTTTACAATTTTTAATTGTGGATATACATGTAGAAATGCCTTAGAAAAGCTTCCAATTAAACGTAATAAAGAGATATTAGAAAATATTATAAGCTTAGGTATGATGGACAAGTACACGAAAATAACTAATGAATGCGAATGTAATAAGAGGAGTGGTAAAAATGAATCCATATGAAGTGCTTGGTATTAAACCTGGAGCCAGCCAGGATGAAATAAAATCGGCATATAGAAAATTAGTAAAACAATATCATCCAGATCAATACGTTGATAATCCATTAAAGGATTTGGCAGAGAAAAAGCTTGCAGAAGTAAATCAAGCTTATGAAATGCTTAAGAACAATTCAGGAACCAGCAGTAGTTCTTATAATAGCAGTAGTAATAATTCCTATACTAATGGAGAAAGCTATAGTTCTGATACAGCACAATATGCTGAAATAAGAAGAATGATACAAAGCGGTAATAATATCGCTGCAGAAACTAGATTAAATAGCATAAGTAATAGAAATGCAGAATGGCATTTTCTATATGGAATGGTGATGTTAAACAAGGGTTGGTTTGATGCAGCTATAAATAATTTGGAAACTGCTTGTAGAATGGATCCAAATAATTTTGAGTACAGACAAAATTTAAACAATCTAAGAATGAGGGCTAGGAGTTATACTAATACATATAGAACTACTGGTGGAAATGCCAATGCATTTGATTGCTGTATAAATTTATGGTGTTTAGATAGCATATGTGAATGTATGGGTGGCGATTTAATTGGTTGTTGTTAGAAAAAAATAGGGGGAATAAAATGAAGTCGGGAAATATAACATTAGGTGGAATTCTTATAGCACTAACTATAATAATATTATATTCAGCATCTATATTGCCTGTAAGCATAATTTCGGTGTTGACTATTGCATCAGCAATAGTTCCTGTATGCATAATCAGGAGTGATATTAAGACTGCAGTGATGGTTTATTTAGCATCTAGTATTATATCAGTATTTTTTATTCCATTAAATATATGGCTTTTATATACTCTTATTTTTGGAGGATATGGTATTGTAAAATACTTTATTGAAAGATTAAGAAAAGAGAAAGTTGAAATTATTTTAAAGTTTATTTATTATAATGTAATATTTATTTTGGCAGTAATATTAGCAAAAGCTATTTTGGGAATAGATGTATTGTTAGCTGCTGAAAAGATTATTTCTAAATATATTGCAGTTAATGGAAGGCTGCTTAGCGGAGTGTTGTATTGGGCTATTGGAGCAGTTGTGTATTATTTATATGATTATGCAATGACTTTAATTATTACTTTCTATATGGAGAGAATACACAATAAAATTAAGTAATTATAAAAGATTAATTGAAATTTTTCGATTAATCTTTTTTAACAATTCAGATGAATTTCTATTAGAATTATATTAAAAGTATCAGTGTTTTTAAAATTACTATAATAATTAATATGTGTATAATATATAATGATTTATATTAATAGTGAGGTGTAGCATGGCTAAAGAAAAAATGTTAAAAACAAATGCAATGAGGATTTTGGATTCTAATAAAATAAATTATGAGATTCTTATGTATGAAAGTAAGGATGGGAAGATAGATGGTATATCTGTAGCTCATAAGATAGGTATAGATGAGAAGGAAGTATTTAAAACTTTAGTAGCTCAAGGAACAAGCAAAGAATTATATGTATTTGTTATACCAGTTGCAGAAGAACTGAATTTAAAAGTAGCAGCTAGTATTACAGGGGAAAAGAAAATAGAAATGATTAATGTGAAGGATATGCTTAAATATACGGGATATATTAGGGGAGGTTGTTCACCTATTGGATTAAAAAAGAATTACAAGACATATTTAGATAAGAGTTGTAAAGTATTAAAGTACATTATTGTAAGTGCAGGTAAAATTGGATATCAAATAAAGATATCACCTAATGATTTATTGAATGTAGTATCTGGAGAAGTAGAAGAGTTAACTAAATAATTATTAAAGGGACTGTTGAAATAATTGTGTAATATCAATTTTATCAGCAGTCCATTTAAGTATGATCTATAAAATATCAGTTATTTTTATCTATTAATAGCATAATCAATATTATCAATTTTAAAAATTTTCTTGTATTATTTTATTAACTTAATATGCTCCTTTATTCCAAAGACATCTTTTTCTGTATCAGCTACTTTATGATTCAAGAACTTAACATCTGATTTCAATTCTTGTAACTGATTAGAAAGTAGATTTCTAACTTCTTTACTAACTATTTCACCTAATTTACAAGAAAGATTATTCATTGCTGTAATATTAGCTATTTCATAGCTATTTTCTTTAGTTATTGCGCTCACATTAACTTCAATTAAATTATCAGTTTGCTCTATAACACCATCTAATTTTTTTAAAAGTTTTTCTTGAGAAAGTTCAAGAGTGGTTAATCTTTCATTAGTTTTAATGTGTTCTGTCTTTAGAGCATTAATATCATTTCTTAAGCTGTTAATTCCGTTAAGTATTTCATTTAATATTTGTTCCATAAATTTCACCTATTCTATTTTTAATTTATTAGAATGAGTATAACATATTAATTAGAAAAGTTATAGTTTTTTAAATAAAGTATTTGACATTCTTGTTAAAATAGTAATAATAACCATAGTATTGGCAAATACTATGGTTATTATATTTTACCTTAAAGAATGTAGAGGTGTTTATGATGATAAAAACACGATATTTCAATTTAATGAAGGTATATGATGTCACTGGAAAATATCTAGGTTCAGTGCAGGACATTGCAATAGATTTTTATAGTGGAATGGTTACGGGAGTTATTATAAATAGCTTTAGCATAAATAAGAAAAAAAATTATATAGCCATATCAGATGTTATTTCTTTAGAAAATGTAATAATAGCTAAAAGGGTAAGTGATTTTTCTGGAATGAGATTAAAGGAAATTCAAGCAATAGACATTGTCAATGAGAAAAATGTACTAAAAGGTATACTAGAAGATTTGATAATTGATGAGAGAAACTTTGAAATAAAAGGTATTATAATGTGTTCAGGGATATTTGATCGAATGTTTAGGGGAAAAGAGATTTTGCTTATAAAACATTGTATCTTATGTGAATCATATATTCTTTATAAAGAAAATGAAGGTGTAGTATTTAAGACTTTACCTCATATATTTAGGAGTGTAGATAAATGAGACGAGAAAAAAGAAAAAAAATAATAAAGAATATAGTAATTATAGTAATACTTTTAATATTATTTTTAAGCTATTTATATGTAGAAGGGATAAGAGATGTGGTAAATTTGGTGGTTATATCATTTATTGTTTCGTATACTTTGAAGCCTATAAGAGATTATATTGTGGAAAAGTATAGGCTTTCTATAAGAAAGGCAGCAATGATTATAGTGTTGTTTTGCATAGCGTCTTTTATAGGAATAATGTATTTTATGGTTCCATCATTGCTAAGTGAAAGTAGAAATATAGGGGGGATGTTGGATAATTTAGAGGCATATGCTATTTTAGCGGCAGAAAAATTTGATCTTGATCAAATACCTTTATTTGAAACAGTTTATATTCAAATTGGTGATAAGATTAATACAATACTTTCAAAGGAAGCAACAAGTCTATTTGATAATATTATCGCCATATTAGAAAATTTAATAGGACTTGCAATAGTACCTGTAGCTGCATATTATTTTCTTGCTGATGGTAACGTTTTGTATAATAAAGTATTGCTTATTTTCTCTACGGAAAAACGAATAATTGTTAGAAAAATTAATTCCCACATAGATAGAGTTTTAAGTAGATATATAATAAGTCAGATAATATTATCATTAATAATAGGGGTACTTACATTTATTTTAATGATAAGCCTTAGATTGAAAATGCCATTAGTTTTATCAGTTGTTAATGGACTAGTTAACATAATACCTTATTTCGGACCTATAATAGGTGGGGTGCCTATTGTATTTATTGCTATGACTTCTTCTGTAACAAAAGGGATAATTGCATTAGTAGGAGTATTTATCATTCAACAAGTAGAAGGAGATGTTTTAGCACCTAAGATTACTGGGGATTGTATAAGTATGCATCCAGTAACTATTATATTGCTTTTGATTTTAGGAGAAAAGCTTGCTGGAGTAGCTGGTATGGTTTTATGCGTGCCTATAGCTGTAATAATTAAAGTCATATATGATGATATTAATTATTATTTATTTTAATCATATAATTGACATAATTCTAGAAATGCAATATAATTTTCCTATAAAATAATTGTATAAATTGTTTGGAAAATGTTTATAAAGTTCAAAATATATTAAAGCTATGATAAGGATGAGTAGATATGACTTGAATATATTAGAGAGGAAGTGGATGGTGAAAACTTCTTATTTTTCATATTGAAGCTACCTTGGAGCTTATTTTACTTTAAGTGATGCATATTATTTATGCATAATTAGGGTGGTACCGCGGAAATATTGTTTTCGTCCCTTGCTGTTTATATAGTGAGAGATGAAGACTTTTTTTATTATATAAAATAAAATATAGTTAAAAAATAAAAGTCGAAATTGATAGTTTAGACAAAAATCTTCAAATGGTTTTATCTTAAATTATTAATTATCAATTAATACTGGAGGTAATATTACATGAAATTCATGGGAGCAAATGAATTAAGAGACACATTTACAGGTTTCTTTGAAGAAAAAGGTCACTTAAAAATGGAAAGTTTTCCACTAGTACCTAAGAATGACAATAGTTTATTATTAATAAATGCAGGTATGGCACCATTAAAACCATATTTCACAGGTTTACAAAAACCACCAAGAACTAGAGTTACTACATGTCAAAAGTGTATAAGAACAGGTGATATTGAAAATGTAGGTAAAACTTCAAGACATGGTACATTCTTTGAAATGTTAGGTAACTTCTCATTTGGAGATTATTTTAAAGATGATATAATTCCATGGTCATGGGAATTTGTAACAGAAGTATTAAAACTTCCAAAGGAAAAATTATATGTAACTATATATCTAGAAGATGATGAAGCGTATGATATATGGACTTCTAAAACTGATATAGATCCAAATAGAATATTTAGATTAGGTAAAGATGATAACTTTTGGGAAGTTGGAACAGTTGGTCCATGTGGTCCATGTACTGAAATACATTTTGATAGAGGAGAAGGTTTAGCTCCAGTTATTAATGTTGATGAGTTTGTTGCTGCATCAGATGCTGATAGAATAGTTGAGTTCTGGAACTTAGTATTTATCCAATTCAATAAAGAAGAAGATGGAAGCTATAGTCCATTAAAGAACAAAAATATAGATACAGGTATGGGATTAGAAAGAATTGCAACTATAATGCAAGGTGTTGATAACATATTTGAAATAGATACAGTTAAGAACATATTAAATAAGGTATCAAGTCTTTCTGGTGTTGAATACGGAAAAGATAGCAACTCAGATATTTCATTAAGAATAGTAACAGACCATGTTAAAGCTGTAACTATGCTAATATCTGATGGAGTACAACCAAGTAATGAAGGAAGAGGATATGTTTTAAGAAGACTTCTAAGAAGAGCTGCAAGACATGGAAGATTACTTGGAATAAAAGGATTATTCTTAAAGGAAGTTGTTGATGCTGTTGTTGAAAACTATGGTGGAAACTATCCTGTATTAGTTGAAAATAAAGATTATATCACTAAGATAATCACTTTAGAAGAAGAAAGATTCAATGAAACTATAGACAGTGGAATGAACATATTAAATGGTTATATTGAAGAATTAGAGGCAGAAAAATCAAAAGTATTATCTGGTGAAAAAGCATTTAAATTATATGACACATATGGGTTCCCTATTGAATTAACAGAAGAAATCCTAGAAGAAAAGGGAATGTCTGTTGATAATGACGAATTCAAAAAAGAAATGGAAGCACAAAGAGAAAGAGCAAGAAGTGCAAGAGGAGAAACTTCTTATATGGGAAGTGAAGAAACTCCAATCAATAAAATAAAGGCAGATGTTGAAACAGAGTTTGTAGGATATGGTTCTACTGAAGGAAAAGGTAATATACTAGTACTTGCAACAGATGATGCTTTTGTAGATGAATTAAAATCAGGAGACAAGGGTTATATAGTAATTGATAAGACTGTATTCTATCCTGAAATGGGTGGACAAATCGGTGATAAGGGTATAATTGAAGGAAGAAATGGTAAAGCTTATGTTGTAAACACAAAGAAAAATGTTTCTGGAAAAATTATTCACTATGTTGAAGTTAAAGAAGGAAGCTTTAGTGCTGGTGAAGAAGTTAATTTATTTGTTGAAAAACAAAGAAGAAGCTTTATAGCTAAGAACCATACAGCAACACATATGTTACAAGCTGCCTTAAAAGAAATAGTAGGTTCACATGTTCATCAATCAGGTTCATATGTAGATAATGAAAGATTAAGATTTGACTTTACTCACTTCCAGGCTTTAAGTTCTGAAGAACTTCAAAAAGTTGAAGATTTAGTAAATGAAAAAATCATGGAAGTTGCAAATGTAGAAACTAATCTTATGACTATTGAAGAAGCTAAGGAAAGTGGAGCAACAGCTTTATTTGATGAAAAGTATGGTGATAAGGTAAGAGTTGTAGCAGCAGGGGAATTCTCAAAAGAACTTTGTGGAGGAACTCACGTTTCAAATGTAGGAGAAATAGGATTATTTAAAATTGTAGCTGAAACAGGAGTTGCTGCTGGTATAAGAAGAATTGAAGCTGTAACAGGAATGCAAGCTATTAAATTTATGGAAGAAAAGCAAAGACTTTTAAGAGACGCTTGTGCTGGATTAAAATGTACAGAAAAAGACATATTAAAGAAAATTTCATCACAAAATGCTGAATTAAAAGAAAAAGATAAAGAAATATCAGAACTTAAATCAAAATTAACTTCAGGAGCTGAAGATGATATCTTAAATTCTGCAAAAGATATAAATGGTGTAAAAGCTGTAGCATATGCTTTAGAAGATGTTGATGGAAATGCACTAAGAGATTTAGCAGATAAGATTAGAAATAAGATGGGAAGCGGTGTAGTGGTACTTGTAAGCAAGATGAACGATAAAGTAAATCTTGTGGCAATGTCAACTAAGGATGTTCTTGATAAAGGTGTTCACTGCGGAAAAATCATTAAAGAAGTTGCAGCTGTAGTAGGCGGTGGCGGAGGAGGAAGACCAGACATGGCACAAGCTGGTGGTAAGAATCCGGAAAAAATTAATGAAGCTGTAGAAAATGCATATGAAATAATAGAAAAATTAGTTAAGTAGTATACATTTGAAGGAAAATAGGTTATAATTATTATAAGATAAGTGAATACAAAATATAATAAATGTTGATAATTAAGTATAGGTATTAAACTTCGTAAGGGGGTGAGCTGCTTTGGCAGCAAAGAATATGGATAATAACATTGATAAAACTATGCAGTTCGACTTGAATGTTAATAAAGAGGATATGACAAAAGCCATCTTAAATGATGTATATAATGCATTAAAGGAGAAAGGATATAATCCTATAAATCAATTGGTAGGTTATCTAATTTCCGGAGATCCTTCTTACATTACTAGTTATAACGGAGCAAGAGCTTTATTAAGAAAGCTTGAGAGAGATGAAATTATTGAAGAAGTAATAAAATCTTATTTAGAGATAAAGTAGAAAAGTGCCCGTATTTATCGGGCACTTTTAGTTTAAGGAGTACCATATGAGAATATTAGGGCTAGATGTAGGATCTAAGACAATAGGAGTAGCAATAAGCGATCCTTTAGGATGGACTGCTCAAGGTATAGATACCATAAGAAGAAAGAATAAAGAGCAGGATATAGAATTAGTCCATAAGATATGTAAGGATTATGGCGTTGAAACGATAGTTATAGGGCTTCCTAAAAATATGAATGGAACTATAGGAGAATCTGGAGAGAGAGTTTTAGCATTAGCGGAACTTATCAAGGAAAAAACTAATCTGCCTATAGAAATGTGGGATGAAAGATTAACTACAGTTGCAGCACATAGAGCAATGCTTGAAGCTGATCTTTCGAGAGGAAAGAGAAAGAAGATTGTTGATAAGGTAGCAGCAACGTATATATTACAAGGATATCTTGATAAATTAAGACTAAGCAAATAATGTTTTGTATATAAAATAAAATCTAAGGAGAATTTAATATGAAAAAAGACGATAAAATTATTAAATTATTTGATGAGGAAGGAAATGAAGTAAGTTTTAACGTAGTAGCTTTCTTTGATATAGTAAATCCAGAAACAGATGAAAAAAATGAATATGTAATTGTATATGAAGAAGGATACAGCGAAGATGATACATTTGCATTAAAAGTTATTAATGGAGAAGATGGCGAAGAATTATTAGAAGCAATAGATAATGAAGTAGAGTTAGCAGCGGTACAAGAAGCTTATAACACTATTTTTATAGATGAAGAATAATTAAAATAGAAAGAGGTGTTAGTGTGAGTGCTATCAATATTGATATAGAAGCATTAAAGGAAAGTTTAAAGCAAAAAGGTTACAAGTTAACGCCTCAAAGAAGATCAATTTTAGATATCATAATTGAAAAAGAAGGAATGCATTTAACAGTTGAAGAAATATATGACGAAGTTAAGAAAGTATGTCCTGAAATTGGTTTAGCAACAGTATATAGAACTGTTTTATTGTTTGAGGAACTAAATGTTATTTACAAATTAGATTTAAATGATGGGTGTAGCAGATATGAATTAGTTCATGAAGATGAAGAACATAGGCATCATCATTTAATATGTAATAAATGTAAAAAAGTTATTGAAGTGCAAGATGATCTTCTAGAGGAATTGGAAGAAAGAATTCGAAATACCTATGGCTTTGACATATTAGATCACAGTGTGAAATTTTTTGGAATATGTTCTGAATGTAAAAATAAAGAAGAAAAGTAAGAAGAAAGGTATAACTCAAAAGTGTTGAGAAAAACCCTTTTATATACATATTAAAGAAGAAAAAGGAGGGGACATATGAAAGGAGAAAAAGCCAAGGTTAAGATTATTCCATTAGGAGGACTAAATGAAATAGGAAAGAACATGACTGCTATTGAATATAAGAATGATATAGTTATCATAGATTGCGGTTTGAAATTTCCAGATGAAGATATGTTTGGAATAGATGTTGTTATACCAGATATAACATATTTATTAAAGCATAAAGATAAGGTTTCAGGTATATTCTTAACTCATGGCCATGAAGATCATATAGGTGCGTTACCATATGTTTTAAAACAACTTAATGTACCGGTATATGGTACAAAATTAACTTTAGGAATTGTACAAAGTAAATTAAAAGAACATAATTTATTAAGTACAACTGAGCTTATTACAGTAAAACCAAGAGATGTAGTAAGATTGAATTCTGTATCAGTAGAATTCATTAAAACTAACCACTCAATTGCGGATTCTGTTGCTATAGCAATTCATACTCCATTAGGTGCTGTTCTGCATACAGGAGATTTTAAAGTAGATTATACACCAATTGACGGTGAACCAATGGATTTTGCAAGATTTGCAGAGTTAGGCAAAAAAGGAGTATTATTAATGATGGCAGATTCCACTAATGTAGAAAGGCCAGGATATACTATGTCTGAAAAAATAGTTGGAGAAAGTCTTTGTCGTATTTTTGGTAAGAGTAAAGGAAGAATTATTGTTGCAACATTTGCATCTAATATTCATAGAATACAACAAATAATTGATGCTGCAGCTATGTATGGAAGAAAGGTAGCTGTTTCAGGCAGAAGTATGGAGAATATAGTACAAGTAGCTATAGAGCTTGGGTATATTAAAATCGAAAAAGAAAACTTAGTAAGTATTGATCAAATTAACAAATATAATAATGATGAGATAGTTATTATTACAACAGGAAGTCAAGGAGAGCCTATGTCAGCATTAGCGAGAATGGCTACTTCTGAGCATAGAAAAGTCAATATAGTTTCAGGAGATACAATTATTATTTCAGCTACTCCTATTCCAGGAAATGAAAAATTAGTATCTAGAGTTATTGATCAGTTATTTAAGAAAGGTGCTGAAGTTGTTTATGGTTCTTCAGAAGCGGTACATGTATCAGGGCATGCTTGTCAAGAAGAATTAAAATTAATGCAAACTTTAGTTAGACCAAAGTATTTTATTCCGGTTCATGGAGAATATAGACATCTTAAACAACATGGTGAATTAGCTAATAGTATTGGAGTGCCAAAGTCAAATATATTAATACCTGAAATTGGTGATGTTATTGAAGTTACAAGAAATAGCATTAAGAAGAGTGGTTCTGTAATTTCGGGACAAATATTTGTAGATGGTCTTGGTGTTGGAGATGTTGGAAATATAGTTATTCGAGATAGAAAACATTTATCTCAAGATGGGATATTGACAGTTGTTGTGACGTTATCAAAAGAAAATAAAGCTATAATTGCAGGTCCAGATATTATTTCAAGAGGTTTTGTATATGTAAGAGAATCAGAAAAATTAATGGATGAAGCAAGAGATATAGTTAGAAATGTCTTTGCTAAATGTGAAGAGCAAAAAATAACTGACTGGTCTACTTTAAAATCAACAGTTAGGGATGAACTAAGATCATTCCTATATGAAAAAACTAAGAGAAAGCCTATGATTTTACCAATAATCATGGAAATTTAACACTTAGTTGACAAGAATACTATATGATAGTAAAATATCTAAGAGATTTTAAATTGGGTACTTGTGTATCCAATTTTATTTTTGGGTAAAATATTTATAGGTTTACATAGTAAGAATAAAATTACTGATTTAAATTAATTGGAGGAAAGTAAATGGAATTAGTTACTAGAAATGATATTAGAAATATAGCAATAATAGCCCACGTTGACCATGGTAAGACTACTTTAGTTGATGCTATGTTTAAGGCAAGTCATGTTTTCAGAACAAACGAAAAGATGGATGAGAGAGTAATGGACTCTAACGACTTAGAAAAGGAAAGAGGAATAACAATACTTTCTAAAAATACAGCAGTTATGTACAATGACATAAAGATTAACATTGTTGATACACCAGGACATGCTGATTTCGGTGGAGAAGTTGAACGTGTACTTAAAATGGTTGACTCAGTTTTATTAGTTGTTGATTCATATGAAGGCCCAATGCCACAAACTAAATTCGTTCTTAAGAAGGCATTAGAATTAAAATTAAAACCAATAGTTGTAATAAACAAAATTGATAAGCCAAATGCAAGACCTGAAAATGTTATTGATGAAGTATTTGATTTATTCTTAGAATTAGGAGCAGATGATGAACAATTAGACTTCCCAATAATATATGCATCAGCTAGAGAAGGATTTGCAAGATTTAATGTTGAAGATACGAATGAAGATATGGAACCACTATTTAAAACAATAGTAGACCATGTTGAACCACCTAAAGGTGAAATAGATGGACCTTTCCAAATGTTAGTTACAACATTAGATAGCAGTGAATATGTTGGAAAGATAGCTATAGGTAAGATACATAGAGGTACGGTAAAGAAAAACCAAAGTGTTGCATTGGTAAGACAAGATGGGACTAAATCAAATTATAGAATTACAGCTGTATTTGGATATAATGGATTAAAGAGAGAAGAAGTTGAAGAAGCAGGACTTGGAGATATCATAGCTGTAAGTGGTGTTTTAGATGCTAACATAGGTGAAACTATAGCAGATGCTCAAAATCCAGAAGCTTTACCATTCATCAAGATTGATGAGCCAACTCTGAGCATGAACTTCATGGTTAATGACTCACCTTTCGCTGGTAAAGAAGGTGAATTTGTAACTTCAAGACACTTAAGAGATAGATTAATGAAGGAATTAGAAACTAATGTAAGTTTAAGAGTTAAAGAAATAACTCCAGACTGTTTCGAAGTTTCAGGAAGAGGGGAACTTCACTTATCAGTACTTATTGAAACAATGAGAAGAGAAGGATTTGAATTACAAGTTTCTAAACCATCTGTTATTTTTAAAGAAGAAAATGGTAAGAAGGTTGAACCAATAGAACACTTAACAATTGATGTACCAGAAGAATTCATGGGAGCTGTAATGGAAAAAATGGGTCCTAGAAAAGGTGAGATGGTTAATATGACATCAGCTGTTAATGGATATACAAGACTTGAATTTAGTATTCCAGCAAGAGGACTTATAGGATTTAGAAATGAATTTATGACTGATACAAAAGGTAATGGGATCATGAACCATGTGTTTGAAGGATATGCTCCATATAAAGGAGAGATAGAATCTAGAAGTAGAGGTTCAATAGTATCATTTGAACAAGGGGATGCAATTGCTTATGGATTGTTCAATGCACAAGAAAGAGGAAGATTATTCATAACTCCAGGAACTCCAGTATACCAAGGTATGGTTGTTGGTGAATGTTCAAGAGCTGATGATTTAGATATAAATGTTTGTAAAGGAAAGAAACTTACAAATACTAGAGCTTCAGGATCAGATGATGCAGTTAAGTTAGTTCCAATTACTCCAATGACTTTAGAGCAATCAATAGAATTTATAGGAAATGATGAATTAGTGGAAGTAACTCCAGAAAGCATCAGAATAAGAAAGAGATACTTAGATGCTGCTGAAAGAAAGAGAATGATTAGTAGAGGAAAAAAATAATATCGAAAATCAGCTAAAAAACTTTTAAAATTCATCAATAAGGTTTATAATAGTGAATAGTCATAAGGCTATTCACTAATTATATATAGGGGGTATTTATGAAAAAAAATAAAAGAATTATCAGAGTTGCAAGAATTTTTGTAATAATGATAATCATAATTACCATTTGGCAATGTTTTAAGATAGTAGATACACCACTTAAAATAAACAATGAAGAAATTGTTGAGGTAGCTGAAGGTGATAGTTTTTATGGAATTCTTGATAAATTATCAGAAGAAGGTAAAATAAAAAATAAGTTTTTAGTAAAATTATATTTGAAGATATGTGGAATAAAACCAGAGGTTTTGGAAGGAACATATAAATTAAATAAAAGTATGACATTAAATGAATTTGTCAACCTTTTAACAGATTCAAATAAAGATAAAGTATACATAACTATTCCAGAAGGATATACAATTGATGATATTGCAGAAAAATTAGAGGAAAATAATATATGCAATAGCAAAGAATTTATTGATTCAGTAAAAAATTATGAGTTGCCTAAGTATATAAGCAATAATCCTAATAAAAGATATAACCTTGAAGGATTTTTATTTCCAGATACATATAGTTTTAATAAAAATGAAAATGCAGATTTTATAATAAAGACAATGCTTAATAGATTTGAGAAAGTTTGGCAGGAAATTGTTGAAGATTTAAATATATCAATACCAGAAGAGGAAATTGAAAAAAAAGTTAATGTTGCTTCTATAATTGAAAAAGAAGCAGTAGTTGATAGTGAAAGAAGTTTTATTTCTTCGGTAATATATAACAGAATTGCAATAGGAATGCCTCTTCAAATAGATGCAACAGTGATATATTCGTATGGATATCACATTGAAAAGATGTATGAAAAGTATTTAGAGATTGATTCTCCTTATAACACATACATGTATTATGGACTTCCTATAGGTCCTATTTCAAATCCGGGCAGAGCATCATTAATGGCAGCTTTAAAGCCAAAGGAAACTGATTATCTTTATTATCTTTTAGAAAGTGAAAATACACACTATTTTACTGATAATTATGATGATTTCCTAAGAAGGAAAGAAGAATTAGGATATTAATGGAGGAATATGATGAGTGGAATAACATATGATTATATGGAAGAATATATTAGAAGTTTAATACCAGATAGTACAGGTAAGTTCAATGAGTTGGAAGAGTTTGCTAAGGAAAAAGGCGTTCCTATAGCTCAAAAAGAGACAATAAAGTTTTTAGAATTTATGGTGAGTATGAAAAAGCCCATAAGAATTCTTGAATTAGGAACTGCTATAGGTTATTCTGCCATAAAGATGTATAAAGCAGCAGGTACTTCTCCACATATTACAACTGTGGAGAGAAGTGAAGAAATGATTAAGTTAGCAAAGGAAAATATCAAGAGCTTTAATTTAGAAAGTAAGATAGAAATTAAAGAAGGAGATTGTTTAGAAATTTTAGAATCTTTAGATGAACCATATGATTTAATATTCATGGATGCTGGAAAAGGACATTATAATCACTTTTTACCCCATTGCTTAAGATTATTAAAGGAAGATGGAATAATAATAGCAGATAATGTGTTATTTAGAGGGATGGTTGCAAGTGATGAACTTGTGAAGAGAAGAAAAATTACAATTGTGAAGAGAATGAGAAAATATTTAGAATTAGTTTCAGAAGATGAAAATCTAATTACATCAGTTATTCCTATGGGAGATGGCATAGCTGTAACAAAGAGGAGGTAACTTAATGAGAAAACCGGAAATACTAGCTCCAGCTGGTAATTTAGAAAAATTAAAGATAGCAATCGATTATGGTGCAGATGCTGTATATTTAGGTGGAGCAAAGCTAAATTTAAGAGCATTTTCTAATAACTTTAGCAATGAAGAAATGCTTGAAGGAATCAAGTATTGTCATGATAGAGGAAGAAAAGTATATGTTACTTTAAATGTTTTTGCAAGAAATCATGACTTAAATGGTGCAGAAGAATACATAAAAGGATTATATGAAATTGGTGTAGATGCAGTTCTTGTAGCAGATCCAGCATTAATTGCAATTTGTAAAGAAGCAGCACCAGATCTTGAAATACATTTAAGTACTCAAGCAAATACAGTAAACTGGAAAGCAACAAAGTTTTGGTATGACTTAGGGATAAAAAGAATAGTATTAGCTAGAGAGTTAACTTTTAAAGAAATAAATGAAATTACATCTAAGATTCCAAAAGAATGTGATATTGAAGCATTCGTACATGGATCAATGTGTGTAGCTTATTCAGGAAGATGTTTAATATCTAATTATATGATTAAAAGAGATGCTAACAAAGGAATTTGTGGGAATGTATGTAGATATAAGTATCATTTAGTTGAAGAAACAAGACCAGGTGAATATTATCCAGTGGTAGAAGATGATAATGGTACATATATAATGAATGCAAAGGATTTATGTATGATTCACTATATTCCTGAGCTAGTTAAAAGTGGAATATATTCATTTAAAATAGAAGGAAGAATGAAGAGTGAGTTTTATGTTGCTTCTGTAGTTAAGGCTTATAGGGAAGCATTAGATAGTTACTGGGACAACCCAAGTGCTTATAGATTTAAAGAAGAATGGATGGATATGCTTAAAAAAGTAAGCCATAGACCATATCATACAGGATTCTACTTAGGTATAAACGGTGAACAAAACTATGAAGATTCATCATATGTTAGAGATTATGAAATAGTGGGAATGGTTAAAGAGTATGATGCTGAAACTAAAACTGCTACAATACTTCAAAAAAATAGAGTGTTTGAAGGTGATGAGGTGGAAGTACTTAGACCAGATGTACCTTATTTCAAAATCAAGTTAGAAGATATGTATGATTTAGATAAAAATAAGAAAACGGACGTAGCTAATAGAGCACATATGATGTTTAAGGTAAAGGTAAGTGAGCCATTAAAAGTAAATGATATGCTTGTAAAAGCAAATAATACAATTAATATAAACAATAACTAAGGAGGATCATATAAATGAAAAAGCCTATTTTAATTGGTATTACTGGAGGGACAGGTTCAGGCAAGAGTACCATTGCAGATGCATTATATTCTAATTTTTCAAATGAGCGTATCACAATGATACAACAGGATATGTACTATAAAGATCAAAGTAATTTATCAATGGAAGAAAGAGTTAAAACTAATTATGATCATCCAATGGCTTTTGATAATGATCTCTTAGTAGAACACTTACAAAAACTAATTAAGGGCAAATCAATAGAAAAGCCAAGATATGATTTTACTGTTCATAATAGAGCAAAAGATACTACAACTGTAGAACCAAGGGAAATAATAATTGTTGAAGGTATCTTAATCTTAGAAGATGAAAGAATAAGAAACCTTTTAGATATTAAGGTATATGTGGATACTGATGCAGATATAAGAATATTACGAAGATTAGTAAGGGATATTGATGAAAGAGGAAGAACAGTTGAATCAGTTATAGATCAATATTTAACTATGGTTAGACCAATGCATATGGAGTTTACAGAACCAACTAAAAGATATGCAGATATAATTATTCCAGAAGGTGGACATAATTATGTGGCAATAGATATTTTAATGGCTAAAATTAGAGATATATTAAAATAATTGTATAGAAACCATTTCCAAAGGCTAGAATTTAGCTGAAGGAGATGGTTTTTTTGTTTTTTAAGAAAAGTATAATATATAGAAGCAAGATTATAGCTATAGTATTTTTTGCTTTACTTTTTATGCTTATTTTAAGACTATATTATATTCAAGTACATCCTACAAAGTTAGTGCAAGGAGAACTTAAAAACTATCAAACAGAAATATTTAATGGGAGTAGATATTCGGTATTTGATACCAATGGCGAAAGCTTAGTGAATGATAGTGAAAAATATGTTTTAGTTATTGATTCCAAACCCTTTAGATTAAATAACTATGAGGATACTATTGAAGATTTACTAGCTTTAAATTTTATAATGAAATCAGAATATGGGGACTTTTCCTATACAGATGTTATGAGTTCAAGTGGAAAGTTGTATTATTATCTTACTTACGAAAGCTATGAAAAAATTAATAAATTAAAAAGCATTAAAGGAATTTATACTTATGTATATACTGAAAGAAAGGCTAGTGAAGCAGGTAAGATAGAGGATATAATGGCAACAGTTGAAGAAAGTGAAATTTCTGAAGGTTCATTACAAGAAAAAGTTTATAACTGTATAAAGGATAATAAATATGAAGAAGGTGAATATTCATTAAATGATAAATCTATCTATGAACTTACCAATAAAAGTGATACCTCTGGCAATAAGAATATTCAGCTTACAATAAACAAAGAGTGGAGTGAAAAAATCAAGGATGTATTAAATGATGAAAGTTATAGTTTTTTAGAAAATGTAGGTGTGGTGCTTCTAGAGAGTGATACAGGAAAAATAAGAGCATTGGTGCAAAAGGATGATAAAATGGCTAATGTTGATTTAGCTATAGGTAGCATAGGTTACGAGCCAGGTTCAATATTTAAGATCTTAACAGAAGCTATAGTTCTTGATATGGGACTTACTGATAGCAATGATGTTTATTCTTGTATTGGTTTAATATGCAGTAAAAATGGAGAATCATATGCTCATGGACCATTGAGTGTTGATGAAGCATTGCAGATATCTTGTAATGATATTTTTGCACAATTAGGTACCATGGTGGGATATGATAATATGGTTAGATATACTGAAAAACTAGGATTATATCAAAAAGTATTAGGGTTAAGTGGTAAAAATAAAGATGAGGCAGTAGGTACAAAACCAACTTTAGAAGAAGGAGTTTCCAATTTCTCAATAGGACAATGTGTTACAGTTACACCACTACAAATAGCTGGTGCCATTAATGCTGTGATAAATGATGGAGTATATATTAAGCCATATATAATAGAAAGTATTGTTGATAATGATGGCAATTTAATTTCTGAGGAAGAAAGTGAGAGTAGACGGGTTTTTAGTACAACAACCAGTGAAATAGTACAAAAAAGTATGAGTGATGTCATATGGTTAGGAACAGGTTATGAGGCTAGGGTGGAAGGTATAAATGAAGGTGGTAAAACAGGAACATCAACAGGAGAAGGAGGAGGTACTAATCATGGATGGTTTGCAGGATATTTTGAATATAATGGAGAGAAGTATACTTTAGTTGTTGTGGCACCTAATATAGGAGAAACTCATCCTGATGGTAGAGAGCTGGGAGGAGGAAATACAGGAGCTCCTATATTTAGGGATATAATTAATTCTTTGATAAAATAATTTAGTTATTATAAGCAATATTTTAGTATAGCTTCATATGATATAATAAGCACTATTAGGAGGAACTCTAAGTGATATTATTATCAAATTTCATGGAGTTTTTATGCAGTAATATATTCTTAACAGGATATATATCTGGAAACAATACCTTTCCAAAACCTTTAGATGAAAAAGAAGAGGAAAAATATTTACAGCTTTTAAAAACAGGGGATAAGAAAGCTAAGAGTATATTGATTGAAAGAAATCTTAGATTAGTGGCACATATTGTGAAAAAATATCAAATTCCAAATAAAGATATAGATGAGTTGATTTCTATAGGTACTGTAGGACTTATAAAGGCAATTGATTCATTTGATGTATCAAAAGGAACTAGACTAGCAACTTACGCATCAAGGTGTATAGAAAATGAGATTTTAATGCTTTTTAGAAATAATAAGAAGCAGAAAAGTGAAACTTTCCTGCAGGATCCTATAGGTGTGGATAAGGAAGGTAATGAAATTAGTTTAATAGATGTATTAAGTAGTGAAAAGGATTCAGTTATAGATAAAGTTGAAATGAAGCTACAGATAAAAGCTCTTTACAATAAGATAAATAGTGCTCTTACTGAACGAGAAGGTGAAATTTTAAAAATGAGATATGGTTTAAAGGATGGTAAATGTAAAACACAAAGAGAGATTGCAGGAATGTTAGGAATTTCTAGATCATATGTTTCTAGAATAGAGAAGAAAGCTTTAAAAAAGTTAAAGAAAGAGTTATACCCTAAATAGCATTTTTGTATATTTTTGCTAAAATATGTTGAATTTATAAGATGAATGAAATAAAATAATAGAATAGAATATGTTTTTTACATTAGGAGGAATAATAATGTACTTATTAAAAGATTTATTAATAAAAACAATCGAGCTAGGTGCATCAGATTTACATTTAACTGTTGCGTTACCTCCTACAATTAGGGTTAATGGTAAATTTAATCAAATAGGTAGCGAGAAATTATTGCCTGATTATATAGAGATATTTGCTAAGGAAATATTAAATGATAGCTATGATGAATATGTAGCAAATGGAGAGTTTGATACTTCTTATTCATTACCAGGTATAGGAAGATTCAGAGTAAATGTATTTAAGCAAAGGAATAGTGACGCCATAGCTATAAGAGTAATAGCAGCAAAAGCTCCTACAATAGATGAATTAAAACTTCCTGGCACATTAAAAGAAATTGTGAAGGAACAAAGAGGATTAGTTTTAGTAACTGGACCAACAGGATCAGGGAAGAGTACTACTTTAGCTGCTATGATAAATGAAATCAATAATACAAGACAAGGTCATATAGTAACTTTAGAAGATCCAATAGAATATCTTCATAAGCACAATAAGTGTATAGTAAATCAAAGAGAAATAGGTAAAGATACAAAAAGCTATCAAAGTGCTTTAAGAGCAGTTTTAAGAGAAGATCCTGATGTAATTTTAGTTGGAGAGATGAGAGATTTTGAAACTATATCTGTAGCAATTACAGCAGCAGAAACAGGACATTTAGTATTTTCAACATTGCATACAATTGGAGCAGCAAAGACAATTGATAGGATAATTGATGTTTTTCCACCACATCAACAACAACAAATTAAAATACAATTAGCTTCTGTACTTAAGGCAGTAGTATCCCAACAGTTAGTGGAAACTATTGATGGAAATGGACGTGTACCTTCTATGGAGATAATGGTTACTACTCCAGGAATACAAAATTTAATTAGAGAAGGTAAAACTCAACAAATAGAATCAGCTGTACAAACAGGAAATAAATATGGTATGAGAACCATGGATATGTCTCTTGCTGAACTATGTAAGAGAGGTGTTATTTCTCAAGATACAGCAATGACATATGCAGTTGATGGAGAAACTTTAAAAAGATTATTAATGTTATAACATATGAAAGATGCATTTCGTGCATCTTTTTTTAACGGTTAGAAAAGTATAAAATTTTTTAGTTGTAAATTTAAGTATATCAATGGATTTCAAGATTTAAAACTGTCAAATTAATACTACGAAGTGGCCATGTCCATAGCCATTTTGGTCTTTTAAATTAATCAGCAAATATATATAGAAAGGAAAATTTTGATTTTTGTGGAATAATTATTTATAATAAAAAAATATAGTCAAAGGCATTATAGTATTAAATTTTTAATTTATTTATGGTATTATATATTAGGTATAAAGCGATACTACATAATTACGACAATATAGTAGTAATTATGTAAAGTTTAATAAGTTATAAAAATAATATATTTTACCTATATTTTACAAAAGTTTCGATTTGATTACAAAATTCTAATATAATTAGTATTTTTGCTATTGTTAAATAAGGCAAAAATGTTGTAAAATATAGAATATACTATATTTTATATTGTTATGTATTATATGAAAATTGAGGGATTGTGAGATAATCAAGAGAGTAATATGAGAATATTAAAGTTACAAATAGAGAGATTTTAAAGGAGGAGTTTATTTTGTTAGATTTTGAATTAGATATGCAAGAGTTAACTAATATAAAAGTTATTGGTTGCGGTGGTGGCGGTGGTAATGCCGTTAATAGAATGATTTTAGAAGGCTTAAAGAATGTAGAATTTATTGTGGTGAATACAGATAAGCAAGCTTTATTATTATCTCAAGCTAATACGAAGATTCAAATTGGAGAAAAATTAACAAGAGGATTAGGAGCTGGTGCTAATCCAGAAATAGGTAAGAAAGCAGCTGAAGAAAGTAGAGATGAAATTTCTGAAGCAATTAAAGGTGCAAACATGGTATTCATAACTGCTGGAATGGGCGGTGGAACAGGTACAGGTGCAGCACCAGTAGTAGCTGAAGTAGCAAAATCAATGAACATATTAACAGTAGGTGTAGTAACTAAACCTTTCCCATTTGAAGGAAAGAGAAGAATGAGACATGCTGAAATGGGAATTGAAAATTTAAAGCAAAAAGTTGATACCTTAGTTATAATTCCTAATGAAAGATTATTATCTATGGCTGATAAGAAAACTACTCTTTTAGATTCATTTAGATTAGCTGATGATGTTTTAAGACAAGGTGTTCAAGCTATTTCTGACTTAATTACTATTCCTGGGGTAGTAAATGCCGATTTTGCGGATATTGAAACGGTAATGAAAAACAAAGGTTTAGCTCATATGGGAGTTGGATATGGTAAAGGTGATAACAAAGCACAAGATGCAGTTAGACAAGCTATATCATCACCACTTCTAGAAACATCAATAGATGGTGCAACAGGCGTTATTATTAACTTTACAGGTGGAGTTGATTTAGGAGCTATCGAAGTATATGAAGCTGCAGAAATTGTTAGAGAAGCAGCAGATATGGATGCAAACATAATTTTTGGTGCTGTTATTGATGAAACTTTAAATGATGAAATTAGATTAACAGTAATTGCCACTGGTTTTGAAGATGATAGCGACAAGAGTGTTTTATCAACACCAGAACAAAAGATAGAACATAAGATTGAGCAAACTGTAAAGCTTAAAGAAGAAGTAAATACTGAAAAAATTGATCCATTACTTGATTTAGATAGAGAAAGCGTTAATATACCAAGCTTCTTAAGATCAAGAAAGTAGTATAATAAGAGAAACTGTCACAAAAGTGGCAGTTTTTTTATTGCTTTAAAATATTATGATTTTTTTATGGAGTATATGTAAAAAAAGGTTGAGTAAAATTTTGAATTATCGTATCATTTATGACAAAAAAATTTTTGGTATGAATGTATAATTTAATGCATAGGAGGAGGTTATATGGAAGTATATTTAGATGTTGTGTTTATAGAAAATGCTATTATTGACTTATTCCTAATACTAGTTACTTTACGATTGTTACGATTAAAATATAGAAAAGGTGGAATTTATATTGCGGCCATTATTGGAGGAATATATGGTTTGACACCTATTGTAGATTCAGTAGTTTTGAGTAATGCTTTTTTAAAGGTGATTTTTGCTATAGTTATGATAGTATTATCGCTTAAAGAAAAAGTTTTAAGAAATATATTTAAAGCTACAGTAATGTTTTTTATGCTATCATTTACAATGTGCGGAGTAATGTTTATAAGTTTATTATCATCCAGTACATATACAATATCTGGAGGGATGAATACATCAAATTATTCTATTAGATGGGTCATGATTTCTCTTTTATTTGTAGGGGTTATAGCTATAAGGGTTTATGACACTATTAAAGAACGTGCAGTGATAGATAACTTTATTTATGATATTTATATTAAAAATGATGAAAAAATATTAATGCTTAAAGGATTTTTAGATACAGGAAATGAATTAAGAGAACCAATTACTAATTTACCATGCATTTTAATTGAAGATGAATACTTATTACAGCTTGAATTAAAGAAAGAAGATGAGTATTTTATAAGATATAAGACCATAGATAGTAGTGATATCTTACATGGATTTAGAAGTGACTTTATCAAGATTAAGGGAAAAGATGATTCTGCTTGGAGAGAAATAGATGCGATAGTTTGTGGTTGTAAAACTACATTAAGTAAAGAAAATGATTATCAAGTATTACTATCAAGAGGAATTATTTAGGAGGGTTTATGAGAAAACTGATTTTATTTATAAATAGGATATTTGCTAAGTTGAATATATTTTCAAAGAAGGTATATTATGTAGGAGGAAATGATTCCTTACCTCCACCATTAAAAAAGGACGAGGAAGAAGAATTAGTACAGGAACTTATAAATGGAAAAGAAGGTGTAAGAGATATACTTATAGAAAGAAATCTTAGACTTGTAGTATATATAGCTAGAAAGTTTGAAAATACAGGAGTTGGCGTGGAGGATTTAATTTCTGTAGGAACAATTGGACTAATAAAGGCTGTAAATACTTTTAATCCTGAAAAAAAGATAAAGCTTGCCACATATGCTTCAAGATGTATTGAAAATGAAATTTTGATGTATTTAAGAAGAAATAGTAAAATTAAAGCTGAGGTATCATTTTATGAACCTTTAAATATAGATTGGGATGGTAATGAACTATTATTATCAGATATATTAGGAACAGATAATGATACTGTATACAATTTAATTGAAGATGAAGTAGATAAGCAGTTATTATTTTTAGCTCTTAAAAATTTAAATGAGAGAGAAAAGGAAATTGTTCGCTTAAGATTTGGACTTAATGGCAAGCGAGAAAAGACACAAAAAGAAGTGGCGGATATGTTAGGTATTTCTCAATCATATATTTCTAGATTAGAAAAAAAGATAATAAGTAGACTTAAAAAAGAAATAAATAAGATGATTTAAAATAAATTTAGTATAAAAGAACTTTATGCAGGGAATAATTTTAAATGCAGTATGTTATTACTTCATAAGGAGTTGATGATTTTGATCATTAACAAAGTCGAAATTTGTGGAGTTAATACTTCAAAATTACCTGTAATAAAGGAAAAAAAAGAGTTAATTATTAAGATGAGAGAAGGCGACAAAAAGGCAAGAGAAACTTTTATCCAAGGAAACCTACGATTAGTATTAAGTGTTATTCAAAGATTTAATAACAGGGGAGAAAATGTAGATGACTTATTTCAAGTGGGATGTATAGGCTTAATGAAGGCTATAGATAATTTTGATTTAGAGCAAAATGTAAAATTTTCTACATATGCAGTTCCAATGATAATAGGTGAAATCAGAAGATATCTTAGAGATAATAATGCTATAAGAGTAAGCAGATCATTAAGAGATATTGCTTATAAAGCATTATTAGTAAGAGATCGTTTAGTGAAGGATAATAATCAAGAACCTACTATGTCGCAAATTGCTAAGGAGCTCAATATTCCTAGAGAGGAAGTTGTTTTTGCATTAGATGCAATTCAAGATCCAGTATCTTTGTTTGAACCTATTTATCATGATGGTGGAGATGCTATATATGTAATGGATCAAATTAGTGATTCTAAGAATAGTGATGATAGCTGGCTAGAGAATATATCCATAAGAGAGGCAATGAAAAAGTTAAATAATAGGGAAAAATTAATTTTAACCTTACGTTTTTTTAATGGCAAGACTCAGATGGAAGTAGCAGATGAAATAGGTATTTCACAAGCACAAGTTTCAAGATTGGAGAAAACAGCTCTAAAGCACATGCGTAAATATGTTTAGGACTCGTAAGGGTCCTTTTTTTAAAGTACAGGAAAGTATAAAATTTTCGATGGCTGAA
>NZ_FR886593.1:40036-58123 GCF_000436575.1 Clostridium sp. CAG:265 | reverse complement strand
GGAAAACCTATTTGTTGCATAGGTATCACATTCTTTTTGAAGCTTTTCATAACGATATTATATGCAAAAAAGGGAATTCAAACTCGAATTCCCCTTTTTTTATCGGCTAGTATCGAAAGTTATTTCGATACATCCCCTTTATATCTATATTTTTTCTATTGTCCAAACTCTACTTTGATAATCTCCCAATAATTCTCCTATATATAATCCTACGTACATTAATTCATCTCCGCCATATACTTCATTAGTTTCTACAACTTTATATATGGCTTCTTTTTCTAATCCTCTTAACTTTAATCTCTTAGGTAATACATTAACCTCACCATATGGCTTAACGTAAGTTATAACACCTTTCGATTTATCTTTTGATAAATGCATCCAAGCTGCATCATTTCCGTCAAAAGTATTTTTTAATCTATATAAATCTCCAAATTGACATATTTGTCTTATTTCTTTATAGAATTCTACTTGTTTTTTAACTTCTTCCTTTTCTTCACTGGTCATTTTATTTATATCTAATTCATATCCAAAGCTTCCTTCCATTGCTACAGCTGCTCTTGTGCTTAGAGGTGTTATTCTTCCTACTTGATGATTAGGTACTTCTGACACATGACTTCCCATTGTTACTGTTGGATATACTAGAGAAGTTCCATATTGAATTTTTAATCTTTCTATAGCATCCGTATCATCGCTTGCCCAAGTTTGTGGCATATAATATAACATTCCGCCATCAAATCTTCCACCCCCCCCTGAGCAACTTTCAAATAATATTTCTGGAAACTCTGATGTTATTGTTTCCATAATTCTATATAAACCAAGCATATATCTATGAGCTACTTCTTTTTGTCTTTCTCTTGGTAAATTACTTGATCCTATTTCTGTCATGTTTCTGTTCATATCCCACTTAACATAAGATATTGGTGCTGATTTTAATACATCTTTAAGCATTTTTATTATAGCATCACATACTTCTTCTCTTGATAAATCTAAAATTAATTGCTTTCTAGCTTGATTTCTAGTTCTTCCTGGAACATGAATACACCAATCTGGATGTTCTTCATATAACTTACTCTTAGGAGATATCATTTCTGGCTCAAACCATAAACCAAATTTTAATCCCATTTCATTTATATCTTTTGCTAAATCATTTAATGTACCTTGAATTTTTTCTTCATTTACAAACCAGTCACCTAATGAACTATCGTCATTATCTCTTGTTCCAAACCATCCATCATCTAAGACAAATAATTCAATTCCAAGGTCTGCTGCATCTTTTGCTATGCTCTTAATTTTTTCTCCATTAAAATTGAAATATGTTGCTTCCCAGTTATTAATTAATATAGGTCTTTCTTTATCTCTATATACCCCTCTACATAGTCTCTTTCTATATAAATCATGGAATATATGACTCATTCCTGTTAACCCATTTGATGAATATACAAGAACTGCTTCCGGAGCTTGGAATTCTTCATTTGGCTCTAAAAGCCATGAAAAATCAAAAGGATTAATACCTATTTGTGCTCTTGAATTATTATACATATCAACTTCTACATTAGCTAAAAAATTTCCACTATATATTAAATTTAATCCATATACATCTCCATACTCTTCATTAGCATCATGACTTGCTAAAGCTATAAATGGATTTTGAGCATGACTACTAGCCCCTCTTCTACTTTCTATCAATTGATTTCCACTTCTTAATGGAGTTCTTACCATATGTCTTTCTCTAGCCCATGCTCCTGATAATTGAATTAAATCAAATTCATTACTATTAAAATCAACATTAGCACTTAAAACTCTTAAAATCTCAACGTTATTATTACTGTTATTTATAACTCTACAGCTTCTTGTTATTGCATCATATTCTTCAAATACTGTATATGATAAAACAATTCTTAATTCTGCTAATTTATCCACTAAAGTAATTTCTAAAGTTTCTCCATCTATATCGTTTTCCATATACGTAGCAGGTAATCCTCTAAGTTCCTTTTTTCCTCTAAAAATGCTGTGATTTTCATATCTAAAATCAGTAAGTGTTGTTCCGTTAGCTAATTTTATTTCTATTGCAGGAGAACGTAAATCAGTATGACCATATGTTGGATATTCAACTGTATTTAATTCTATACTAAAATTATCAATATTATCTGTATCAGCTAGAAAGCTTCCTTTACCATATTTCTTAAAAATATAATCTAACTTATTAGATTCTAGCTTTCTTCCCCAGTATAAATGTATTAAATGACCTGTATCAGCTACCATTAATGCATAGCTTGTATTTTTAGATTTTATATTAAATACTTTTTTATCTTCATTATATATTATTGCCATATTTATCCCTCACCTCTAACAATTTTTCAATGTAAAGTAATTATACTATTTATTAATATAATAAAATATGTAAAAATGTTGTTTTTATATGTAAAAGTGTTGTTTTTATAATAATATATACGCAAATTTATTAAATATAATTTTAATAATTTAATTATAGACAACAATTATCCTTTTATCCAAAAATAAATAGCTACTTATAAGAAATACGTAACTATTTATTTTAAGCACTATATCACCAACAATAAATTAAATAAAACTGTTAATAACCTATAATAAAAGAGACCTACTTTTAACTGCCACTGTAAAGTAGACAGGGGGCAGTTAATTTTTTAGGTCTCTTATAAATTATTATTCTTTATTCTTTCTGCTAAATCTTTAATTTTGCTTTCTATAATTTTAGAAGTATTAATAAATTCTTCATCACATTTTCCTGTAGGATCTTCTAATCCCCAGTCTTCAATATGCTTTGCTGGAAGATATGGGCAAACAACATTACATCCCATTTTTCAATATAAAAATACAGATAGTTAAATATATTATTATTAACTACCTGTATTTTTTATAAAATTTATTTTATTTAATATTTATAATATTATCCTTGAGACATTTGTTGCTTTACAGTAGCAATTTCTTCAGGTGTTGCTTGCTGTGCTGGAATATAGTAGCCCTTTTCTTTTGCTTTTGTAAAAAGAAGATATTGGCGTACTTCATCTTTATTTCTCATTTCTTGTATAGTGGCACGTAATTGCTGATTTTCACATTGTGCAATAATTCCTCCATAACCAGCTAAACTTGCATTTAATGATGCAAGATAAACACTCCTTATAATTATTCACTTATATTATTTGAATTATTGTGATTTATATGTATGCTCATATTTATAATCATATTTTTATGAGATATAATAACAATATAATATAGAAATAATTTCTTAAAAATCATGCTTTTAAAGGAGAATAAAATATATGTCTGAATTATTAGATTCTATTTATAACCAAGCTAAAAAAGCTACAGAAGAATTATGTGAAAAAGCTAAACTTAAACAAGGAAATATCGTTATTATTGGCTGTTCTTCTAGTGAAGTAACAGGAGAGTTAATTGGTACACATTCAAGCCTTGAAACTGCTGATGCTATTTTTAAAGGAATATATGAAGTACTATCTGCCAAAAATATATATTTAGCAGCTCAATGCTGTGAACATTTAAATAGAGCTATCATTGTGGAACGTGCAGCAGTTCCACTTTATGATAATGTTAATGTCGTTCCTCAGCCTAAGGCTGGTGGATCATTTGCCACAACTGCTTATAATACTTTTAAGGATCCTGTGGCTATAGAGCATATCAAAGCTGATGCTGGTATAGATATTGGTGGAACTCTTATTGGCATGCACTTAAAAGAAGTTGCTGTACCTTTGCGTTTAAGCCTTGACCATATTGGAAGTGCTATTTTGCTGGCTGCTAGGACAAGACCTAAATTCATTGGTGGTATTCGTGCTACTTATAATGAAGATTTATTATAAAAAGTAAGATGGAGATTTATTTTTAAACTCCATCTTACTTTTTTATATAATATTTTTCAATATTTATAAATTTCTATAAGTCAATGTATTATGGCATCCCCCTAAAAACTAAATATTATACTTTCATATAATTATTTTTTTCATCTTTTTTACTACAACTAGCACAACCTTTTTTACATCTTAAATTTTCTTCCCATAATGGTTCTGCCCTCTTAGCCCATATCTTTCCATACTCAATGGTCTTGTTGCATAAATCATCTACATCTTCTGGATTAATAAATTCTGTAGATTTAGCCCCTGAATTCTTAACCATTTCTGCAATTTTAGGTGCATTATCTAATATAGGGCATGGTCTAAATTGATTTTTATTAAAAGGTTGATTTTTTTGATACTCTCTAAATAGTGGTTGTCCTAAAGCTTCTACCAATGATACTTCTTTAATATTAGCTCCTGAGTAATGACAAAATACACATGGCTCAACATCTCCATTGGCATTGATATGACAATAACGTCTTCCTCCAGCCACACATCCCCCAACATATTCAGCATCATGCCAGAAATCCATATTAAAGATAGCTTTATTACTTCTCCATCCACGAATAGTCCTATATAATTTTTCTCTTTGATCTGGATTAGCCATTAATGATATATCTGTGCCACATCCAACTGGCATGAAAGTGAAATACCATGAGAAAAATGCACCTTTATCTATCATTAAATCAATAAATTTATCACTTAAGACGCTATCGCAATTTGCTGTTGTAAAGCAAGTAGAGAATCCAAAAGGAACTTTATTGGACTTCATTAAATCCATTGCTCGCATTATATCTTTCCATGAACCTTTTCCTCTTCTTCCATCGGTAGCATCATCAAATCCTTCTACACTTATAGTAGGTACTATATTACCTAATCTACATAAATCATCGCAAAATTGTTGATCAATAAGTGTTCCATTAGTAAATATCATAAATACACAATCATCATGTTTTTCAGCAAGCCTTAATATATCCTTTTTCCTTACTAGAGGCTCTCCTCCAGTCATTATATAGAAGTATATTCCCAGTTCCTTTCCTTCAGTGAACAATTTATCTAATTGTTCAAAAGATAAATTTAAAGCCTTATTATAATCAGCTGCCCAACAACCAATACATTTTTTATTACATGCAGTAGTTGGATCTACTAAAATTGTAAATGGTATATCATAACCATACTTTTCTTTATTTCTTTCAATTTCTCCCCATCCTTTTATTGCTGCATTAAGTAAGAAATTTGTAAATACTGTTTGTAATATGTTTGGATTTATCTCTTTGGTCATTCTCACCATCAGTTGCCTCCAATTATTATCTTTTTCTGCTAAATAACCTTCAATAACATCATATTGAGCATCATATAAATGTTCTGTATCAAACTTTCTAATCCACTTCATTATTTTTTCTAGATTTTCTTCTGGATTCTTTTGTAAGTAATTAAATACTTGCTTCAAAAACATTTTTTCTACCTTGTACTTAGCATTTAACATATAATTTCCCCCTTATATAAATTGAAAATAATTAATAATTGTCTTTATTACTACACAATCTAATTCTTTTACAAAAACTTTCTTTTTATTAATCACCTAACCACCTATAAACTTTTAACAGATTTTAAAACTATTTTTGTATTAAAATATATTAGTTTACTTTATTTACCAATTTAAATATAACATATACTTTTTACAATATATGCATCTCTTCACAAAATAATTATTATTTTAATGTTGATATTATTATATTTATGTAACTAAGAAAAATTAAAACCTATTGATAATTATTTCTTATCAATAGGTTTTAACTTTATGCTTAATTAATACATTTCGTCCTCATCTTTTTCACTTGAAAGCTGGGTTTCATCAATTTCTAAATCCTCACATGCCTGTTCAAAGCTACATCCGTTTTCATCAATATACTTTGCTAAATATGAAGTAATGTCCATTTGAGAATAATTGTTCATAACCAAAACCTCCTAAATTGATTTAATAAAACTTATCTTTTACAAAAATAAGTTTTTTATACATAACTTTTTTTATTTCCTTATATAAAAAGATATATTCAGCTTAACTTATATTTATGAAAACATTTACTAAAAATTTTAATTTTTATTATATAATTTATATAAATAATATATATTTATAAAAACTATTATTGAATTTATTATTGCCACTGGATATGCTTTGATGCTAAATCCATAAAAAGCAAAAAGTAAAGATCCTACAAGATTAATAAATCTCAATTTAACTATATCTTTCATAAACATGGATATGGCTATTAATATTGATGCTAAATATCCTATCCACTCAATTAAAGGAATACCAAACATACATATAACCCCTAATATACAAATTCTAAATTTTCCTTTTCGTTAAAGAAGTCAGAATAATCAATTTGGAATATTGGTTTCTTAACCCTATCTATATTTATCTTATCTTTTATAAGCTGTGTTAATACACCTACATATGATAAGTCTCCTTGAACTATTGCTCCATAAATTGTTCCATTCTTATGTATAATCTTTTTATAATCCTTTCCTTTTATCTCTACAGCTTCTTCATAAGTATCATCTGGCTTAATAACAGTTCCTAAGGACATTGTTGCTACACCACAAAAATTCATAGTATTTTTACTACCAAAAAAATCTTCCATATATATATCCTTATTGCACATATTGTTGGCTGCAATTAATCCTTCCTTTACTGCAGTTGGCCATATAGGATTTCTTCCACTTATATCTCCTGCTCCATAAACATCTTTAACATTTGTTTCTCCTTTAGGATTAAATATTAAGCCAAATTTATCACATTCAATACCCGAACCTTCTAGAAAACCTACATTAGACCTTACACCTGTACATGCAATGATAAGTTCTCCTGGAACTTCTTCACCAGTATTCAATTTTATTGCCACAGGATTATTATTTTCATCAACAATTACTTTTTCTGCTCTTACATTAAATCTAAAATCCACTCCTTCTTCTTTCAACCTTTCAATATATACATTGGCTGCATAATGATCTAGTTGCAGTGGTAATATCCTATCTCCCATTTCTATCATAGTTACTTTGGCATCATAATCTAACAGACCTGCCATTGCATCTACACCAACAAGACCTGCTCCTAGTATAATAATATTTTTAACTTTTGGAGCTATTTCTTTTATCCTTATGGCATCATCTAAATTTCTTAATCCTATTACATTATTGGCAGTACGCAAATTTTCTATTGGAGGCAGGAATGATGATGCACCTGTTGCCAATACTACCTTTTCATATGGCAAGTCTTCTCCATTATCTAGTTTAAGCTTTTTTTCTTTCGTATCAATGCCTGTTACTTCCACGCCCTTCATCCATTTAATATCATATTTTTTGAAAAACTCTCCTGGAGAAAAGTCTAAATCTTCTATATCACGGCGTCCATCTAAGAAATGATGCAAAATACAACGTGAATATACATATTCATCTTTTGATACTAAGATGATTTCTATATCTTTATTTATTTCTCTTAAAGTCTTAGCTGCATTTATTCCAGCAGCTGAAGCACCTACTACTACATATGCCATCTTATGATTCCACCTCCTGTAAGGTTAATGCTCCCATTGGGCATTTTGCTGCACACTGTGGAGTCTGTTCTTTGACAGTAAGACACATATCACATTTCATAACTTCTCTATTGGTCTGATAATCCATTTTTAATACTCCATAAGGACATGCCATTATGCACATAAAACATGTTGCACATCTGCTTTTATCATAAAGTGCATAGCCAGTTTCATTATCTTTTTGCATTGCACCAGTAGGACATGCATAAACACATTCTGGTCTTGTACAGTGCCTACAATAAATTGGTGCATAATTTCCTTGACTATTAATTACTACATGACCTCTTGTATCTCTTCCTCCATGAGCCACTTTACATGCTGTAGTACATGTTAAACATCCTATACATTTTTTCCTATCAATCTTTATCCTTTTCATAGCTTTTCTCCTAATATACTTTTTCTATGTTAACTGGTACATATTTAAAACTAGGCTCTTTTGAATACTTATCAAAGATAGATGGCAGCACTGAATTTGCCTCTACATAATGCATTGGTGCAAATAAATGATCTTTCTTTACAGTCCTGCTAAATTTAACAATGAAATAATTTATCACTCCATTTGGTGATACTATCTTTATCTTTTCATTTTCATTTATACCTAATTCTTCTGCTAAATCAGGGTTCATATTTACATACCCTTCTTTAACTGAAATAGCATATACATCCTGTATTTCTCTTGTCCTTGTTAGTGTATGCCATTGACCTACAGTAGCTCTGCCTGTGTTAAGTAAATATGGATATTCTTCATTTTGCTTATATTTAACTTCCTCTATATCTTCATAAATAAATTTTGCTTTTCCACTGGCAGTATAAAAATGTTTATCTTCAAAAAGCCTTCTTTCATCTATTTCTAATTTTTCTCCTTCTCTAAATGGCCATTGTATTCCTCTAGAATTTTTAAGATTTTCATATGTTACTCCAGTTATGTCACAAGGACTTCCTTTAGTA
The DNA here is from genome assembly GCF_000436575.1 of Clostridium sp. CAG:265. Classification (NCBI taxonomy): domain Bacteria; kingdom Bacillati; phylum Bacillota; class Clostridia; order Eubacteriales; family Clostridiaceae; genus Clostridium; species Clostridium sp. CAG:265. Next base: position 49,692 of record NZ_FR886593.1, on the reverse strand, counting down.
CATTGCTTAATAGTATTAAAGGCTATCTCTGGTGTTCTCCATTTATCTAGAAGTTTTCCCATTCCTAAAGCTTCACCTATACCTAAAGCTATATCATAATCTGATAATTCATTTTCCATTTTTGGAAGAACAGGATCTAATTTAGAAAGCCTTCTTTCTGTATTTATAATTACTCCTTCTTTTTTCAATCCATTAGTTGATGGTAAAAATAAATCACAATACCTAGCTGTATCAGTATCACTATAAATATCCTGTACAACTAAAAACTCTAGTTTTTCAGCTGCTTTTTTAAAATCTAAATTATTTATCCATGATACAATTGGATTAGTAGCAACTATCCATAATGCTTTGATTTCACCTGAATTTATCTTATCTATTATGACATTATAAGGTAATGTTGGTTTTGTAGGTAAAATTTTTTCATCAATATCTAAAGCTTTTGCCACCACTTTTCTTCTATTTTCATCTGTATACTCTCCTCCACCATAAAGCCCTGTAGTATTACTAAATGCTCTTGAACCCATAGCATTACATTGTCCTGTTATAGAATTTGCTCCTGTACCTGGCCTTCCTATATTTCCAGTCATTAAAGCTAAATTTATAATTCCTTGTGCTGACCTTACAGCTTGATGCCCTTGATTTATCCCCATAGTCCACCAAAATGATACATTTTTACCTTTATGTATTATTTCTGCTAATTCCTTAACTCTACCTTTAGAAATTCCAGTATATCCTTCTACATCATTTATGTCATATTTTTTAATATGCTCTTTAAATCCTTCAAAATCCTCTGTATAATTTTTGATAAAATTCTCATCAATCCAATTGTTTTCAATAAGTACATTTGCTATGGCATATATAAGATATAAATCACTTTTCGGTTTAAGATCTATCCAAATATCTGAATTACAAGCAGTCTCACTTCTTCTTGGATCTATTACTATAATTTTTTTATCTTTAATTTTATTTTTTAATACTCTTCCCCATAATATAGGATGAGACACCACTGGATTACTACCAAAAAATATTATTACATCTGACAGTTCTAAATCCTTTAAAGTATACGGTGGTGCATCAAATCCAAAACTTTGCTTATATGCCACCACTGATGTGGCCATACAAAGTCTAGTATTACCGTCACCATTACCACCTAAAAAAGTTCTTCCTATATGTCCTATAAGGGCCATCTCTTCAGTACATAGTTGCCCTGTACTTAAAAACGCAAAACTTTCTTTACCATTTTCTTTTTGAATCTTTTTTACACGGTCAGCAAATATATTAAAAGCTTCTTTCCATGAAATCTGTTTTAAATCTCCTTTTTTATCTTTTAATATAGGCAATACAGGATTTTCAAATTTAGTGTTTTGCTTATCTAGGTTAAGTCCCTTTACACAGCAAAACCCTGCATTCACTGGATAATCCTCGGTAGGCTTCACTGCATTTATAAAGTTTTTTTCATTTACATTAAAATCAAAATTACATGCTATTGAGCAGTAATTACAGGTAGATCTTACTACTTTCATATTGTCCTCTCCTTAATAATGATAAATATTTAATATACTTATTTTTCATTATTCTTTCTGCTTTTATTCCTTAACTGCTAAAGTTATCTAAAAAACATTAGATTTTTCTTCAGCTACTATCATTTAATTATGTAACTGTACAATAATAAAAAAACGCTCCCTCTATAGCTCCAGTATATTATCATATATACCTACTATAAAGGGAACGTATACTTTTTTTATTTATATAATCCTAATTCAATTATCCTATTTACCAATAATCCTATATTAACTTCCTTTAAACTCATTGGCACATCTATTATCTTATCTACCATTGTAACTTCTACATATTCAATAATTTTTCCATCTTCATCAACATAATCAATGCAATCATATGTAATTATATCTTCTTTAAGCTGCTTCTTAAGTGCTTTTAAATTATCCATTCTTTGAAACTCCTTTGTAAATATTATTATATAAATTATATTATATTACTTAAGTTATTGCCATTATTTTACCTGTATCTTTAGTATCATATCCACCTAATCCATCAATTTCCTTTTTAAACTGGCTACTCTTTACTATTTCAAGGATTCTTGCATATTTTTCATCTGCCAATTTTTCTTTTTTTATAACTAAATCATATCTTTCCTTTTGCATAGGTATAAAATCAACTGCCCCAACCTGAAGAGCCACCTTTTCAGTGCCTATACCTACATCTGCGTCACCTCTAGCTACAGCACTGGCAATAGATAGATGTGAAGTTTCTTCATTATCATAGCCTGCTATCATCTTTACACTAATGCCTAACTTTTTTATCTTCTCATCTAATAGTACTCTAGTTCCAGCACCTTTTTCTCTATTAATAAGTCTAATTCCATCCTTTGCTATATCTTCCCACTTAGTAATTTTTTTAGGATTTCCCTTTTTAACATAAAAACCTTGAATTCTATAAGCTAAATTTATTATTACACAAGCTGTTCCTGGTACAATCCTCTTTACATAAGGTTCATTATAAGTATCACTATCACCATCCCACATATGACTTGTGCATAATGTAACTTCATCCATATAAAGGCTATGTAATCCCCTATAGCTTCCCATATTTGATCTTAATACTCTATAACCTTCTGTCTGAATTAAATTTGCCAAAATATCTAAAATTATATCTTGTCCTGTTATTACTATAGAATCATCTTTATCATCAGTTTCTGCTTCATTTATCTTTTTTACTTTGCTTTTACTAACTAATTTTTTATGCTTTTGATTATCTATATATTCTTTTACATCGCTTTTATCAATTCTTAGTTTTTTTCCAACCTTATATGCTGGGATCTCTCCTCTCTTAACAAGTTCATATACAGTGTTTTTAGTTATATTTAATAGCTCTGCTACCTCCATGGCATTTAATGCTTCTTTATTTTCCATAAATACTTCTGCCTCCTTAGACTATAATCATTTTATCATGTATTATTTTTTTATGCTATTTTATTGAAATTTCATTATTTTCATGCTATATTAACATTTATGACAAAACATATTGAAATATATTAAAACATAACAAAACTAATTATATTTTATAAAATTTATTAAATAAAGGGGTTTTTATTATGATTAAAAGATTAAAATTCTTATCAACTTTATGTTGCTTATCATTATTATTAACAGGATGCTCTTCTTCAACGAAAAAAGAAGATAAAACAATTGAGCTTAATATCTCAGCTGCAGCCAGCTTAAAAGAAGCTATGGCTGACTTAGAAGCTGCCTATACAAGTAAAAATCCTGAAGTTTCTTTTGTTATAAATTATGGTTCTTCTGGCTCACTTCAACAACAAATAGAACAAGGTGCACCTTGTGATTTGTTTATTTCAGCTGGAGAAAAGCAGATGACTGCCTTAGAAGAAGAAGGATTGCTTTTAGATGGTACTAATAAAGACTTAGTAAAGAATTCTTTAGTCCTTGTTACAAGCAATGATAGTGAAATCAGTTCTATTGATAGCTTAAATTCTGATGCAGTATCTAAAATTGCCCTTGGTGAACCTTCTAGCGTTCCTGCTGGTAAGTATGCTGATGAGACTTTAACTTCTCTTGCTATTAAAGATAGCTTAAATAATAAACTTGTCTTTGCTAAAGATGTTAAAGAAGTATTAGCGTGGACTGCTTCTTGTAATGCTGATGCTGGCTTCGTCTATTTAAGTGATGCTTTAAGTAGCGATGGTGTAAAAATTGTAGAAACTATTTCTGAAGAATACCATTCACCAATTACTTATCCTGTTGCTATTATTAAAGATAGTGATGATATTGATGCTGCTAAAGCATTTGAAGATTTCTTATTCACTGACGAAGCTCAAGAAATATTTGAAAAATACGGCTACAAGTCTGTAGAGTAGAATTTTCCAAGGAGGTATGATGCTATGAATTTTTCACCTTTATGGATATCAATAAAAACATCCTTGCTAGCTACACTAATTACCTTTATCTTAGGTATATCAGTATCCTACTTAGTCGTTAATTACAAAGGAAGGCTTAAGGGATTTATTGATGGCATCTTTACCCTTCCTCTGATTTTACCACCAACAGTCTTGGGATTTTTCTTATTGCTTATTTGTGGAAAGAATGGTCCTGTTGGAAAACTATTAAAGCTTTTTGATACTAATATAATTTTCTCATGGAGTGCTACTGTCATCGCAGCAACTGTCGTTGCTTTTCCCATGATGTATAGGACTACTCGTTCCTCTTTTGAACAAATAGACCCTAATATTCTATCTGCTGCTAGGACTTTAGGTTTAAGTGAATTTAAAATCTTTTATAAAATAGCTATTCCTCTTGCCTGGCCTGGTATAATTGCAGGTTTAGTATTATCTTTTGCTAGAGCAATGGGAGAATTTGGCGCCACGTTGATGATTGCTGGTAATATTCCTGATAAGACTCAAACTATGCCTCTAGCTATATTCTTTGCAGTAGAAAGTGGCAATATGTCTACTGCACTTAAATGGGTAGCCATAATTGTTTTTATTTCTTTTATTATGATAATGATCTTAAATTACTGGTCTGAACATAACTTAAAAATTACTGGGAAGAGAGGAAGATAAATGTCTCTAGAAATTAGTATAGAAAAAGACCTTGGCACATTCAAACTAAAAACAAGTTTCAATAATAATTGTGGTTCTCTAGGATTCTTAGGTGAATCTGGCTCTGGAAAAAGCATGTGCTTAAAATGTATTGCAGGTTTAGAGAGGCCTGATAAAGGCAAAATTATTATCAATAATAAAATCTTATTTGACTCTCAAAAAAAAATTAATATTCCACCACAAGAAAGAAAAATAGGATATTTATTTCAAAATTACGCTTTATTTCCTAATATGACTATAGAAGAAAATTTAAGCATAGCCTTAAAAAACTTATCTAAGCAGGAAAAGAAAAATCTTTGTAATGAATACATAGAAAAATTTCATTTAACTGGATTAAATAAAAGATATCCATGGCAACTATCAGGTGGACAACAACAAAGAGTTGCCTTGGCAAGAGCTTTAATAACATCACCAGAAATATTACTGCTAGATGAACCTTTTTCCGCCTTAGATCATCATCTTCGCCATAGCATGGAAAAAGAGCTTCTAAATACTTTGAAGGATTATAGTGGTGACATTATATTTGTTACCCATGATATAGAAGAATGTTATCGAGTATGTTCAAATATACTTGTCTTCAATAAAGGAATTGCTTTAAACAAAAGAGATAAAGATGATTTATTTAACTTCCCTAAATCTCTTGTTGAAGCAAAACTAACAGGTTGCAAAAATATTTCAAAGGTAAAGAAAATTTCTGATAATAAAGTTTACGCCATTGACTGGGGCTATGAGTTTATTTTAAACCATGAAGTACCAGAAAACATTGACTATATGGGCATACGTTCTCACAATATATTGGTAGCTGATGTTAATAGCTCTGTAAATGTATTTACTTTTCAAGTATCAGATATCTTAGAGAATCCATTTGATATTACTATTTCATTAAATTCTCCTCTTGCTACTGGCAACATCAACATAAAATTAAAGAAAGAAAACTTTGATTTAAAGATAGGTAGTATGATAAAACTTGAATTTCCTAAAGAACATATATTTTTCTTTTAAATAATTGTTTTATTATTCCATATTATGTATAATTATCATATAAAACTTGTGTGAGGAGATATTGAAATGAAATTAAGTGCAAGAAATAAATTTATTGGTAAGGTTACAGATGTTACTAGAGGGGCTGTTAATGGTATTGTAAAAGTAGAACTTTCTAATGGACAACATCTTACATCATCAATTACTTTAGAATCTATTGATGATTTAGATATAACTGTGGGAAAAGAAGTAACAGCTGTCATTAAAGCTACATCAGTATTAATTGGTAGAGGTCACTTAACATTAAGCGCACGAAACAAGCTTTCTGGTACAATTATTGAGATTAATAGAGGTGCTGTTAATGCCATTGTAAAAGTAGAGCTTCCTTCAAAGGTAGTCATTACATCTTCAATAAGTCTTGAAGCTGTAGATGAACTTGATTTAACTGTTGGTACTGAAGCTACTGCCATAATAAAGGCAACAGATGTATTACTAATGGCATAAAAAAACATATATTTCAGTCTTTAGAACTATAGATAATTTTGTGTAATAAAAAAGGTATCATGTCAAAGTTTATTTGACACGATACCTTTTATTTATGCCTTCTTTCTTTTTTTAAGAAAGGTTGTTCCAATAATTACTGCTGCAAATGATATAAATATTAATCCACTTTCTTTTCCTGTTTTAGGAAGCTTACCAGTGCCTTTATCCTTTTCTGTTGACTCTTCTTTTCTTATATTATCATTTATAGTAGGATTTTTTTTAGTGTCTTCAATTACTGGATTTTGATCTTTATCATCTTCTTCATCTTTACTAGAATCTCCTATGCTGTCATCATCCTCTATTTCATCATCAACATCCGGCTCTATTATTTTTTCTACTAAAGATTTTATTGCTTCATCAAGTTTTAATATTGCCTCATCTACAGCTTCCTGCATAGCATTTTCATCTGCTTCAATATTTAATGCCTTATATAATGCATCTTTTAAAACAATAGAGCTTTCTTCTGTATATTTTGATAAATCAATACTTTTTACTTCTTCTATCTTTGCTGATAATACTTCTTTATTAGCTTTAAAAATATTCCATGAATTTGGAGTGTAATTTTCTTCTATTAAAGTTTCATATTCTTTGATAGTTTTTTCTAAGTTTTCATAATCTATAGCCGTAATAAAGTTTAATTGTACTGAATCGATTAGTACCCAACATCCTGATTTTGCATCAAAATCAAAGCCTATTTCAATAGTTTCATTTTCTATCCATACTTCCATAGATACTTTTGTCCAATAAGTTGTTTTTGGTAATTCAAATTCAGCTATATTTTCTCCATCCTTTATATACATATTAGCTTTATTTTGATTTCCACCATTATATACATATGCTGAAAGCTCATATTTTCCATCAATAATGCCTGCAACTTCTTGACTTACCTTAGCAATGTATGGCTTATCATTCCATAATGATAAAGCATACTTTCCTGATGGTGCATCATTATCACCTTTACTCCTATCTTGTGCTGATGCTGAATTATTCTCATCTATTACAGTCCAACCATCTAAATTACCCAAATCAAAATCACCATTATTAATGCTTATCTTACTAGAAAGCCTCATAATAACTTCACTAGCTTTGCTAGGTAATACTTGAAGATTAATTATTTTATTATCACCGTATCCATCTTTTTTAGCTGATACAGTATAGCCATCTCCATCAATAACTTCATCAACTACAAAGTATCCATTTTCATCTGTTATAATATTAAATTTTTCTTCATTCTTCAAACTAATAGATATTTCCACATCAGATAGCCTGTTATTATTAGAGTCTACTGCTACTCCTATAATTTTCCCAAAAGCTTTATTCAAAATAATATCTTCAATAGATATTACCTCTTCAGCTTTTACCATTAAATCTTTCATTACAAATGTTTCATATCCAGCTTTACTTATAGTCATTGTATAGTTACCTTCATTGACATAAGAAATCTCAAAACTTCCATCTTCCTTACTGTTAGCTGTATACTTAAATCCATTATGACCCTCTAAAGATATTGTTGTATCCACCACTGCTTTACCATCTTCATCAATAACTCTTCCACTTAAAGATGCTGAATTTACTAATAATGTAAAATTAACATCTTTGGTTACTATTCCATTAACTATGTCTATATCTTCACAAGTAGCATCTGCATACCCTTCCTTAGTTGCGTATATTGTATATCCTTTTCCTTCTGGAATATCGCTTAAAGTGTAACTGCCATCATCACTTGTAAATGTAGAGAATTCAGCTCCATCTAATATACTATATACCTTCACACCTTCTAAAGCATTTCCTTTATTGTCAATTACTTTTCCTATTATTTTTCCACTTCCTACTTCAAGTTTAACTTTTGATACTTCACCAATCTTTATTTCAGTAATTGCTTGTGCATCGCCATAGCCATTTTTACTTACAGAAATCTTCACTTCATTACATGGTGATAAATTCACCATAAAGAAGTTTCCATATTTATCAGTTTTTCTAATATATTTTTCTCCATTTATTTCAATTACTACATTTGCATTAGTAATCTTATTTCCACCTGTTCCTACAACAGTTCCTGATAACATTCCTGTGGTGTATCCTTCCGTGTTATCTCTAAAAGATTTTAATGCCCTTAGTGCATATCCATCAAAATCAAATAAAGTAGTATTAGAAACCACATTGCTTCCAGCTTTATCCTCACTACCATCTTCTGCCTGACCTCTTTCCATAGCCCAACCAATACCTTCGTGATCTATCATAACTGGATCCCAGTACAAATCACCAATTATCCAGTTCTTTTCAGAAGTTCTTATACCATTAAATAATTCATCTAAGAACTCCTTTTGCCCTTGAGGAGAAGATTGGTGACTTTCAGGTCCATTATCAGCAAGTTGTCCTGGATATCCATCTGGTTTTGTAGGATTCCAATTATATCCTGTTTCTAAAATTAATATTGGTTTTTGATACTTTTCACCTAAATCATTAAACCATGGTATTATTTCCTCCACTGTCTTTTTAGTCCAGAAAGGATAATATGAACTTCCTATAACATCATAATTAACATTATATTTTTCACAATTATCTAGGAAAGTAACATACTTGTTAGTATTTCCAGCCATATCTAAATGTACTGCCACTGCAGTATTGGTTGATACTTCCTTTACAGCTCTATAACCAGCATTTAAGAATTTAGCAAGATTTTCAAAGTTGACAGTGCTTCCATAAGGATATAATATTCCATTTTGCATTTCATTGCCTAAAGAAATAAATTCAGGAGTTGTTCCCTGATCTGCTAACTTTCTCATGATGTCTTTTGTATAATCATAAATAAGCTCTTCTAATTTTGCTACAGATTCTTCTTCATTTAATCCTTCAATTTCACTGCGCCAAGAGGAAGGTATCTCCTGTGTTCCTGCATTAGGCCACCAATCACTATAATTAAGAGTAACTTCAATCTGCATACCCATTTCTTTAGATCTTAATGCTAAATCAAGAAGATCTTCTGTATTTTGATATCCATCTGGTAGATAATAATCTGGATTTGTTATTGAACCATGTTCTCTTCCCACATCATTATGTGTTCTAAGCCTTACAAAATTGAAGCCATTTTCAGCTAAAATATGAAAAACATCTCTAGCTTCTCCTTCTTCATCATAAAAAACAGCACCTTCATCTTCTAGCCAATTTACCATTGTTAGGTCTCCACCTTTAAGAAAAGTATACTTATTTTCATCATTAGCTATAGTAATACAGTCATAATTTGACCAATTACCAGCATTACCTTTAGAATAAAATCCTAAAGTAACTTGATTATTAGTTACTTCAAAATTTAGTACTACTTTTCTGAAATCATCACTGACAGGGATACTGGTTTTGGCACCAGTACCTCCAAAATCATTAGCATAAATATAATGTTCTTCTTGTCCGCCTCCACTAGCAGTATATGCTTCTACTCTATAATAACCATTTTCTAATCCTGTTATAGTTTGTTCTGTCCACACTTCATAATTATCTGAAC
>NZ_FR886593.1:0-39954 GCF_000436575.1 Clostridium sp. CAG:265 | reverse complement strand
CTTCCAGTTGGCAGCATTAGTATTACCTTTAACAGTCCATCCATCAAGAGAACTTTTAAAACTATAATTAGTTATTACATCTTTTTCTGCAGACTCAGGTGATACTGTGTACATACCTAAAGAAAACATAGTAACTACTGCTGTAGATATAACTCTATTAAATGAAGACTTCTTTCCCAAAATTTTATCCCCCTTATACCTTAAATTCTAAACATTAGTTTTTAAAACCATCACTTTATACTTATCTAATTTAACTTCTCCTCTTACTTTACTACCACTTAGTAAATCTAAATACTCCTTATCTAGATTTACTGATTTTTCTTCCTCACTGAAGTTCATTAAAAAGATATATTTATTTTCTTCATCTTCTCTCAACTCAGCATTTACACCTAATGGAAGTTCAATATTGATGGCTCTCCTAAGTTCTAATTCATCAATTATACTACCAAAGAACTTAGTATCAAAATCATTAAATGTTCTTGCTGCTACATAATATGCATTACCATTTCCATACCTATTACGAGTTAAAGCAGGCATTCCTTTATAATAATCAGTGGTATACCTTGCTAAAACTTCTGCATTTTCAGCATGTATTACATCACAGTAATCTTTAACCTTATACTCTTTACCTTCATATTCAATATAATTTACATCAGTATCGTATAATGTATCTATTTCTTCTTCCCATATACCAGTGACCTCTCTTAATGGTCCTGGGAATCCTCCTAAGAAGCAAAGATCATTTTCATTAACTATTCCACTAAAATAAGTAGTTACAAAATTACCACCATTTCTTACAAAGTCATTTATTCTTTCTGCAACTCCTGGCTTAACCATATATAACATTGGTGCAATCACTAACTTATATTTACTAAAATCTGCATCCATAGTTATTACATCTACTGGAATTCCCTTTCTCCAGAATACTCTGTAATATTCTTCACAGCTTTCAATATAACCTTTATTTTCATTATTTAATGCTTGGCAATCATCTATTGCCCATCTATTTTCCCAATCAAAAATTATTGCTACTTCTGCATCTACACTTGTTCCACATACTTCATTGATTTTTTTTAAGCTTTCTCCAACTTCTGTTACTTCTCTAAATACTCTTGTATTTTCATGTCCACAATGGTCAACTACTGCACCATGAAATTTTTCAGAACTTCCTCTTCCTTTTCTCCATTGGAAATATTGTACTGAATCTGCTCCATGAGCTACTCCTTGTAATGATGATAAAAGGTGCATTCCTGGTCTCTTACCTTTATTAATCTTATGCCAATTTACTAAGCTTGGTGTACTCTCCATAATCAAGAATGGTTGTCCACCTTTCAATGATCTATATACATCATGAACAAAACCAACATTAGAAGCTAATTCTTCCGTAGTTTCCCAATTGTTATGCCAAGCTGGATATTCATCCCATGATACTATGTCAACTTCTTTAGCAAAATCACCATAATTTATTCCACCAAATAAGCCCATTCTAGGGTAATCACCCATAAAATTAGTTGTTACAGGTATATTAGGCGTTATTTCCCTAATTGGAGCTATTTCACTTTTATAGAAATCAATATGCATATCACTAACAAATCTTCGCCAATCTAAATTATGTCCATGAACTTGCATTTCTCCAAGTGGTGATGGACTTTCAATCTGACTCCAACTATTGAATTTATGACTCCAAAACCCTGTCCACCATGCTGAATTTAATTCATCTAAATTGTTATGATATTTTTCCTTAAGCCAATTTCTAAAACGTTCTTGGCATAATTCACAGTGACAATCTCCACCAAGTTCATTAGAAATATGCCATAAGATAAGTCCTGGATGATTCTTATATCTTTCAGCTAGCTTTCTATTTAATTCTGAAGTCTTTTGTCTATATACTGGTGATGTATAACAATGATTGTGCCTTTGTCCATGAAGGTTTTTAGTTCTATCTGCATTTACTCTTAAAACTTCTGGATACTTTTCTGACATCCATGCTGGTCTTGCTCCACTTGGTGTTGCAAGTATTATGTTTACTCCTGCTTTATATAAATCATCCATTATATTATCAAGCCATTCGAATTCATATTTTCCTTCTTCAGGCTCTATGGCACTCCAGCCAAAAATATTAATAGCAGCACAATTTATGTGTGCTAACTTCATAAGCCTTACATCTTCCTTTATTATTTCAGGATACTCAAGCCATTGATCTGGATTGTAGTCTCCTCCATGTAAAAATTCTTTTCCTATTATATTATTAAATAAATCATATCTTTTTGTCATAAATTTTCTCCTTTTATTCTCTGGTAACGAATACATTTTTAGTTTTAAAAAGTATATTTTTAAAATTGAAAGTTGGAACCCCACTTTAAAGGGGCTCCAAGGAAATATATATAATTAAAACATCATGATAATTTATAAGTTTAAATTATTCATTGTTTATAATAGTGTGTCTTACTCATTATAAGATTTTAAGAATTCTTCAACTTGTGCTTTACATTCTTCCGTAATCTTATCTAATCCAGCCTCTTTTAATTTAGTTTTATATTCTGCTATAGCTGCATTAACATCACTTACCATTCCTAAATCTATTGGAACACCATATTGAGTAACTACATTACCAACAGCACTCATTTCATTTTTCACCTTTGAATCATCAAATGTAAAAGCTGTAAGTGGATTATCTACTGTATCATTTTCTTTCCACTTATTAATAGTTTCTTGAACTATTGCTGGTTCAGTAGATGAAGTCATAGCATACTTAGATGAATACCATCCCCATGGACATACTTCTTCAGCTGGGTAATTTGAAGCATTTTCTGTTGGTGTATAATATTGGTTACCATCAGTTGTATAGTGCTTTCCTTCTACCCCATACCAAGTAAGTTTATTAATTTCTTCATTAGATCTTAATAATTCTATTGCCATTAATGCTCTTTCTGGATTTTTTGAACTAGCATTTATAGCCATACCACCATTTGTATATGGTTGAACAGTTTTAGATATACCTTCTGATAAATCAATTAATTGAGTATTCCATTCAGGATGAACATTATTCATTTCTGTAACGCTATTTGCAACTGATCCTAAATTCCAAACCATTACAGCTGTTTTTCCTGCTTCAAAATCATCATCTCTAGTAGCTTTACTTGATATTGAGTCAGCAGCCCAATATCCTTTATCAGCAAACTCCTTCATTTTAGTTGCATATTCTAAATACTCATCAGTATCAACAAAGGCAAACACCTCTCCTGAATTATCATTTACATCAAATCCTAAAGTTGGAGTTGGAGCTCCTGATATAGTATTAAATCCATATCTTTCAAGCATGTATGGCCATTGAAGATTTTGTCCTCCACCATTTGCTATTACTTTTATACCATTGGAGCTTTCACCTGTTGCTACAGCATCCATAAATTTTTCTAATTGATCATAAGAAGTTATTGAGTCAAATCCATATTTGGCCATTAAGTCTCCTCTAACACCAAATACATTTATTCCATATTCACTCTTATCATTTGGAACCATATATACTTTTCCATCTATTTTAGCTTGGCTCCACCCCTCTTCCGGTTCACTTGCATAAATATTTGGTGCATATTCTTGAAGCATCTCATCTGATAATTCTAAGAAACCGTTTTTAGTTGCCACTTGACTATAATATCCCCATCCTGAAGCTGTAAATATTAAATCAAAATCTTCACCTGATTGGAATAATAATTGATATTTTGTTGCTAAATCTGACCATGGAATAAAATTTACTTGTAAAGTTGCATTTATTTCTTCTTTCATTATTGAATTTACTTTGTCATATACTTCATCGAAGTCTGCTGGTTTATCACCTATTAAATACATCTTTAATGTTACTTCTTTATCTGTTAATACCCCAGATGCTAGTGTTCCTGCTGTTCCTGAAGAACTTGATCCACAACCTACCATCATTGTTCCTGCCATTAATGTACTTAGTGCTATAGCAGACATTCTTTTTACTAAATTTCTTTTCATCTCTTTTCCTCTCCTTACCATAAGAATTACTATCTATTGTTTTATCAGCCCTTTACAGCTCCAATTGTCACACCACTTACAAAATACTTTTGAATAAATGGATAAACTAATATTATTGGTCCTGTAACAATTACTGTAAGTGCCATCTTTAACGATTCACTTGGCATTTCAATTGCTCCTGATACTGCTGAACTATTTTGTGCTAGTATCGTCTTGTAAGCTTCAATATTATTAACTATTTTATATAAATAGTATTGAAGTGAATATAAATTTTCATTATTTATAAATAACATTGAATTATACCAGTCATTCCAATATCCTAAAGCTATTAAAAGACCAACTGTTGCTAATGCTGGTTTAATTAATGGTAGTATAATCTTCACAAATATTGTAAAGTCCCCTGCACCATCAATCTTAGCTGATTCTGTTAAAGCTTGTGGAATTCCTCCAATATAACTTTTCATAAGTATTATATTGAAAACACTAAGCATTGGTGGTATTAATAAAGAAAGATAAGTATCTTTTAACCCTAAATATTTAACCATTAAAATGTACCATGGTACTAATCCACCATTAAATAATGTTGTAAAGTAGAAGTAAAATGAAAATTTATTTCTCCACTTAAAATCTTTTCTTTGTAAAACATAAGCTGTCATTGCCACTATAAATAACCCACAAGCAGTACCAATTATAGTAAGACTTATAGTTATCCCATAGGCTCTTAAAATTGCCATTGGTTCCTTTAATGCAGTTCCATATGCACTAAGTGATAATTTACTTGGTAAAAGTGAGAAACCATTAGCAATGATTTCTTTTTCATCTGTAATTGACCCCATAACTACAATAAGAAATGGAATAAAACAAAACAGTGCAATTAAAGTAACTACTGTATAACTTAATATATTAAACGCTTTTATATCCTTTGACTTTTTCATCAAACATCACCTCCTAGAATAATGAATAATCTTTATCATATGATTTAACAATCTTATTAGTAATAATAATTGTTATGAAACAGAATATTGATTGATAAAGACCTGCAGCTGCTGACATCCCAACTTCTCCTGATTGTATCAGTGATCTAAAGGTAAATGTATCTATAACATCTGTAATTGGGAATAATGGTCCATTATTTCCTACCAGTTGATAGAACATTTGGAAATCTCCTCTGAAGATATTACCTATTGATAATAATGTTAAAATTATTAACGTTGGAACAAGACAAGGTATTGTTACCTTAAATATTCTTTGGAATATGTTTGCTCCATCTATTTGTGCTGCTTCATAGATTTCTTGGTCAATTCCCATTATAGCTGCTAAATATAATACTGTTCCATATCCAACATTTTTCCATGCACAGAAAGCAGTAATTATTATTGGCCATACCCACTTAGTCCCATAAAAATTGATACTTTCCATACCTAATTTATTTAAAATTGTGTTTACTGTACCATAATCAACATTTAAGAAATTATAAGCAATCATTCCCACAACTACCCAAGAGATAAAGTATGGTAAAAACATTGCTGTTTGTGTAACTTTTTTGAAATACTTGCCTCCAATTTCAGATATAAATATAGCAAGTCCCATCTGTAATACTGTATTTACTACTATAAATCCTACATTATATAGAATTGTATTTCTAGTTACTGTCCATGCTTGTCCAGATTTAAAGAAATATTCAAAGTTACTGAAACCTACCCATGGACTTCCAAAAATACCTTCCCTAAAATTATAACTTTTAAATGCTACTATTGCCCCACTCATTGGCAAGTAACTGAAAATAAAGAAATACAAAAATGCAGGAATAAGCATCATAAGTAAAACTCTATTCTTTCTTAATGCTCTAGTAAATGATGACTCTTGCTTTATTCCTGCAGTCGAAATCTTATCATCACTAAAAACATTGTTCTCAATTTGATTTTCCATTGTCAATCCCCCTTATTATACGTTTTCATCTCATGTATAAATAATAACATCTTATAAAAGATGTAATTATGGTAAAATTCTTTGATTATAGTAAAATATTTTTATTTTAAACATTTACATAAATAAATTATCTCATTTTTACCTTTTTATTGAAATATATTCTTTTTTAATGTTATACTTTTATATGATATCTAATGGAGGTGGATTATGATTAAAGTACTTATTGCAGATGACGAAAGATTTACTAGACAAGGTATCCTAGATATGGTTGACTGGGACAAGCTTAATGTAAGCGAAGTCAAGGAGGCTTATGATGGTATTAATGCTCTAGAAATATTAAAAGATTTTGAACCAAACATACTTCTGACAGATGTTCGTATGCCTAGACTAAATGGCATAGATTTAGCATTTAAAACAAGGGAGCTTTATCCTAACTGCATGATACTCTTTATGAGTGGTTATTCAGATAAAGAATATTTAAAATCTGCTATTAAGCTAAAAGCTATCAATTATGTTGAAAAACCTATTGAAATTGAAGAGTTGGAGGAAAATTTAAATAATGCTATCCTTGAATTTGTAAAAAATACTACTATTCATAATAGCATTGAACATACTATTGCCAATGAAATATCATCTATAGATAATTCTGTAGCAGTTAAATCTATAATAAGTTCTTACTTTCCTAAAGATTTCAATGACAAATTAGTTGATGGCCATTATGTAAGCGTTTTAATAAAGATTTACAAAAATATTCCAAACAAGTATTTGTTTATAGATAAAATTCGTGAAATTATTCATGATTGTGGATTAGAAGGCTTTGTTTCAATGCAAAATGAACAAGATATAGTATTACAGATTTTTTTCTCAAAGAATATTAAATCAATACATAATTCAAATGTTTTCCAAAGCTTTTTTGCTACTTTAGATGAATATATTAAAAATTATAGCCAATTTTATATATTTGTAGGCTCTATTGTTACCAATATGCAGGATATGCATAAATCATATGCATATGCTTCTTCATTAGACACTTTATCCTTTTTTAAAGATTATAATTCAGTGATTTATTTTGAAGAAATTCCTCATAAAACTTGTGCCACTATTGATTCTAATGCTTATTCAGATTTTAAGAGAAATTTGAATAATGAAGATAAACAAGCTGTCTTAAATGATATTAATAATATAACATCAGAATTTATGCTTAATTGTGGTACAGACATCAATGAAATAAAAAATGTATATAATAAATTTCTAATGCATATATTTAATTTCTGTCATAGCAGAAATATTAATCTTAATAATTCTGTAAATGAAAATACCAACTTTAATGCTATACTGCAATTTAATAATATCTTTGAAATAAAGCATTATTTATTAGAAATAATCAAAGATGTATTTTCATGTTTAAAGGAAAAAGATATCTATAATGAGCCAGCATTAAATATAATCAAATATATTAATGAACATTATAATAGCTATGACTTGTCTTTAGAAGATATCAGTAAGAATACATTCTTAACACCTGCATATATATGCGTAATCTTCAAAGATTATACTGGAAAAACTGTTAATAAATATATAACTGAATATAGGATAATACAAGCTAAGGAACTGTTGAAGGATTCAAATATAAAAATGAATGATATTGCTTTAAAGGTTGGCTATAAAGATGGTAATTATTTTGCAAAGATATTCAAGAAAGAAACAGGCTATACCCCTTCAGAATATAGAAGGAAATTTTTATAATGAAATTACCACTGTTGCATAATATGAAATTATTTAAAAAATTTGTATTAACATATTGTATCCTTTTAATTATACCTGTTTTAATAATTTCTTCTTATGCCTATGCTAATCTTTCAAATATAATAACTGATAATTTCCTTAACTCAGCCAGTGAATCCTTTGAACAATCATTAGATTATATGAACTATACAGTTTATAAAATTTTTGATACATCTAACACCATAGTCGTAAACAATACAGTTACTGATATATTAACTCGTGATGTTGAATCTTATGCTTTAACTGATCAGATATATGATTTTTCTAACCTTCAATCGTACCTTTGCTCCTTTGAAAATAATCTGGATATAAAAAAAATAAATCTTTATATAAACGATAAATTTATTTATTCCAGCGAAAATGTGAATTTTTTTAAAGCTAGCTCTTTAGAAAAAACAAAGGCTGAAGATTGTATCGTAAGTACTAATGCAAGATTTATTTGGGGATCAATGTGGTATCTCAATGAAAACACTGTAAATGATACACTGTTTCTCCTTAAAAGTATCAAGAATCCTGATGATCTTTCAAAGGATATAGGCTTTATTAGGATTAATTTTAGAAAGAGCATAATTCAAGATATACTAGATAAAATTAGCCCTCTTGATGATGTTTTCAGCTTTGTAATTAATTCTGATAATAAAATAATAGCATCTTCAAGAGATTTAAAGGACTTATATGATAATTCCTCTATAAACTTAGAACTTATAAAAAATGCTGCACAATTATCTAATGAACTTATTACCTTTGATGATGGTAAATTTTATCTGCAAAGTGCTTCTATAGATAAAACTGATTGGTATATGGTAAATGTACTTTCCAAATCCAGTATATTATCTACTATTAAAATACAGCGTAATTACTTATTTATAATTGTGGTTTTAACAAGTATAATGGCAATAATATTAGCTGCTTATTTTGTTAAGCTAATTAATAAAAGATTATTCCAAGTTATTGATGGCATGCGTCAAGTTCCCAATGGACAATTAAATAAATATATAGAAAATGATAGTTCAGATGAAGTTGGAGAACTTATTGATAATTATAATTATATGATCAGTAAAATGTCTGTACTTATAGATGAGCAATACAAACTAGGAAAAGAGGTTAAAAATGCAGAGCTAAAAGCATTGCAATCACAAATTAATCCACACTTCCTCTATAATACACTTGATATGATTAACTGGATGGCTTATAGAAATATGAATAAAGAAATAAGTATTGCTGTTAAAAACTTAGCTAAGTTTTATAAACTTTCATTAAATAAAGGAAAAGATATTGTTACTATAAAAGATGAAGTAGAACATTCTAAGCTTTACGTAAATCTACAGAATATGAGATATGACAATAGAATTACCCTAACAACTAGACTAGATGAAAACTTAATGAATTGCTCAATTCCTAAAATTACTTTTCAGCCTATAATAGAAAATTCCATTAATCATGGCATACTAGGAAGGGGCATGGAAAAAGGTTCTATACTTATCAGTGGCTATATATCTCAAAACAATCTTATAATTCAGATTTCCGATGATGGTATAGGTATTGAAAAGGAAGTGTTACCACTTATATTAAAAGAAAATAATTTACAGACAAAAGGTAGTGGCTATGGTTTAAAAAATATTAACCAGAGAATTAAAGTACTTTATGGTGAAAGCTACGGCTTATCCTTTACCAGCAACTATAGCTTTGGTACTACTGTAGAAATAACATTGCCTGTAATAATATAATTTTTAAAGAAAGGACTATATTATGAGTAAAAATAAAGATTTTTTTGATAAACCACTATTCACACTACCAAGTTATCTATTTTGGTTCTTACAAGGAGGTGCCTACTTCTTTATCACTAACATATTGCTAGTTTTATTTATAACAGCAACAGCTATTAATCCTGACTCCTTTAACTTAATAATTTTATTTATTTCCTTGATTCCATTAGGACCATCATTATCAGCCTTATCAGCTTCTACTTCTGAAATATTAAGAGAAAAATCAATTTCCTTCTCTTCGTATTTCTTTAAGTCATACAAAGATAATTTTGTAAGTAGCCTAAAACTTTGGCTTATAATACTTTTTCTGCTATCTCTTATGTTTGTGGATTTTCAATATTTCTTTTTAAACATGCCAAAATATGGCATACATGTTGTATTTGAAATTCTTGCAATATATATAGCTCTTTTAATCCTATATGCTATTCCAATAAATTCTCGCTTTGAAATGAAAACAAAAGATATATTTATATTGTCATCATATTATATTATTAAAAAACTTCCTATAACTATCTTAAAATCTGCAATACTTGTGGGAAGTTTTTACTTAGTATCAAAGACTACATCACTACTTATAATAGTTTTGCCAAGCATAATATCCTTTATTTTTTCTTTCTATGATAATACTATATTTACTGATATAGAATGTAGTCAGAAAACTGCTTAAATAGAATTGGGCTATAAAAAAGCCTTTGAAATCAAACAACCATATTAGTAAAAAAATTAATTATACCAAAAATCGCTGCAAGTTTAATACCTACAGCGATTTTTTACACTTCCCTTTTTATACAATCATGAATAACAAGTAACTAACTATAATTCCAATAGATGGAATATATAAAATATATTTATTTTTTACTTTATCTTTAATCTTTAATACAGTTAACATTAACATTGTACTGATTATACCAAATATAACTAAGTTTCTTGTTTGACTTTCTGCAAAATCATAAACTGTTCCACCAATAAATAGCACATCAGATATAAAAATAATTAAGAAATTAAATAAATTGCTTCCTACAATATTTCCTACAGATACATTAAAATTGCCAATCTTAACAAGAGAAACACATGATGTAAGTTCTGGAAGCGAAGTTGCAATACCTAATAATAAAGCTCCTGCTAAGCTTGCACCTAAATTAAGTCTAGCTGCTATAATATCAGTAACATATGTAATTAATATACTTGATATTACTAATCCAATGCTCACTAAAATAAATCTTATAATTATTTGTTTTAATGAAAGTGATGTTGTTACAGCTGTTTCATCTTTAAATTCATCTGCTGTTCCACTATCATCATTGGACATAGTCTTTACTCCTAATGTATATAATACTAATATTATTATTGAAGTTATTGAAATTGTTACTACTTCAAAATTGACTATATTCAACATATTCAAAGCCACTGCTACATATATAGCAAGTGTAACCCATGCAGTATAGCTATGACTTTTAGATATATTAGACTTTTTAAAATTGCTTGTCCATAAAATAATAAGCATTGCTATAATGGTCATATTAAATAAATTGCTTCCTAAAATATTTCCCAAAGAAAGCCCAGGATTCTTTAACCATACTGTTGATGATAAACTTGTTAATAATTCTGGAAGTGATGTTACTGCTGATAACAAAACTCCACCTATAAATGCCCCTGATAATTTGGTGTTCTTATCTAATAAATCAACATATACAGATGCCTTAATAGATAATAATACTACCGCTATTGCTAGTGCTAAGTAAATTAAATAAATCATATAAATCCCTCCATTGCTTTGTCCCGCAAAAAAACGAGACTTACAGATAGCATGTCTCTAAACATACTATCTGTAAGTCTCGTTATTTAAGATAATACCAGACCATAAAGGCCATGATTGTTGATATTATCACAGTAATTCACTGCTAACTACTCCCCTACAGGACTTATTATATTGATTATATACTTAAAACAATATAATTTCAAGAAGTTTTTTATTTTATTTCACCTTATCTAAAAGATATTTCCTATTATTTATTACACTGCTATGATTAGGTACATATCTGGCTGCTAGTTCATTATATTCATTTGCTTTATTGAAATCACTTATCTTGCTATAACACACACATAATTGAAGAGCCGGTACCCACGTATACATAGCACTATTAACTAAGTTCAAACTTCCTGGTTTTGGCGGATTGTTTATGGCATTTTCATACCAAAAAACTGCTATTTCATATTTTTCCTTTTCATAAAATGTATAACCAATTCTACAGCAGAGATCACTAGATGGAATATCATACTGTAAGCCCTTAAACAAATACTCTTCTTCCTTATCCTTATAACCAATAAATCCATAGCATTCTGAAATCTTTATAAGAGCCTGTTTTATATCTTCAATCCACCCCTTTTTTGTATCTATAAAATCATTATATGCTTTTATAGCTTCCAAATAGTATTCATTATCATAAAGCTCATTACCATAATAAAATAAATCTCGTGGTGAAAATTCTTCATTTTTAAGTATCATCTTACGAAATATTTTTAAATTTCTATCGGTATATTCCTTATCTTTTAAATGATTTACAGCAATATCTGCATTTAAAGTATTTCCATAAACCTCTAAATATTCATGAACCTTTCCTATCCAAATATAATTATTTTCTCTTTTTACTATCCTATTTCGCCTCAAAGAAACTATTGGATTATTATTCTCATCTATTGATAATACATACAGCATTGATACTGCATCTACATTTCCATTCAAACTTTTCTTCAATAACTTTAGCTTCCGCTGATCTTCTTTTTCCAAAACATCATCGGCATCCAACCATAATATATAATCCATCCTTGCCTTGCTAAAAGCGAAGTTTCGAGCCTCTGCAAAATCATCTTGCCAAGGAAAATCATAAATATCTGCTTTATATTTTTTAACCTTATCTTTGGTACTATCTTGTGAACCAGTATCTACTATAATTATCTCATCTACTATATCAATTACTGTATTAAGACACCTCTCTATAACCTTTTCTTCATCTTTTACAATCATACATAAACTTATAGTACTCATTGATACCTCTTAAAATCTTTCTTTCACTATCATATTAATTTTAAGTTTATCTTTTTGTTACTTAAGTATAATAATATGTTTTATTTATCTCCAAGTCTATTTTGCTCGAACCTAATTAAATTAAAATTCATATTATGATATTGAGTTAAACTAAATTACTTTTAGATTAAGGAGTTGATTAACATTGAAAAAAGGAATAAAAATAGCTTCAACTGGAAGCACCTATATTGCTAGTGGAACACCTGACAGTAATTTTTCTTCATCTTCCAGCTTGCTAGTAGGAAATTTATCTTCTTGTTGTCCAGCCGCAAATGAATATAGATCTATAATTAGTTTTGACTTAACTAATTTTTCATACCCAATAAAGATGGCTGTACTTTATTTATATGTAGAAAATATTCAGTCTACTACAGACTGTAATCTCTCTATATCAATAAGTAATAATACAACTACTGTAGATACAGACACTGTAACTTGGAATACTGCACCTGCAGTAGATTATTATTCTACACTTAACTATAAATTGCTTACATCTGATATAGGGTGCTATATAAAATTAGATGTTACACCAATAGTTAGATGTTGGCAATGTACTACCGGTGTAAAGAGCATCACTTTAAGTTCTAACAGCATCATAAACCGTGCTCCTCTTATTACTATTGCATCTACAAACTCTTGTAATCCACCAGTGTTAGCAATTGCTCCTGTAAAGTGCTGCAACCCTGACCCTTGTTGCAACGGTTATAATCCATTCCCTTGTTCATTCCCACCATGTTGTCCTTGCCCAACAGGAACAACAAACCAAAGTGGTGCATGTACACCTGCAAACTTTGATCCTGCTTTAGCAGCTTTCTACTCAGCTGGACAAGTTATTAGATATAATAATCAGCTATATCTAGTAAATGCTAACAATCCTCAAGGAATCCCTGGAACCTCTGCTGACTTCACATTATTAAGTTCAACTGGAACTACTGGACCTCAGGGGCCTACTGGTGCTACCGGACCTCAAGGTCCTACTGGTCCTCAAGGCCCTACTGGTGTCACAGGTACTGTTTCAAGTGCCTATGGAACATTTACAAGCACAGGAGGAAGTACACCATTAAGTACAACTGCTGCTCCTATAATTCTTACTACTACTAATGTTGCTTCTAACATGTCACTAAATCCAACCACTGGAACAGTAACACTATCAGAACCTGGAACTTATAAAATAACTTATGTTGTAGTACCTTCTGCTACAGTTCCAATAGTTACTGTTGGCTTAAGTTATAATGATTCAACTACACCTTCAGCTGCATCAACTTCTACAATAAATACAAGTACAAATCCTAATGTGCCAATAGTTGGTCAAGAAGTATATACAACAACTACAGCTGGCACAACTGTAAGAATTATTGCAACTGGCGCAGATCCAGGTTCCCTAGATTATAGTAATGCTAATTTATCAATAATTAAAGTAAGTAATTAGACAATTGATTATTTCTAGTAAATAATAAAAATCAGCTATTTAACCTAATAGCTGATTTTTATATTTAAAAAAATTAATCTCCTACACCAAAATCAGTGTTATTATATAACACTTCTATATATTGATAATCCTCTAGATACTTAAAATTATCAGTAAACCACTGTACAAGCTCTTCATCTCTTTTTACATCAGTGGTATTATTAATAAATACATTTATTGTGGCATACTTAAAGTTCTCTAAAACAAGATTTATATCTCGCTTTATCATTTCCTTTGTCTGCCCCTTAATTCCTACAAGAAGGCATACAGATTGAAAACTTTCTTTCACTTCATCTACAGTTTTAAAATTAGCATTTTTATTTAATACTAAATTTCTAAAGCTATTATCAAAAGTCTCTACGCCAATCTTAAAAATTATTTCAATACCAAAGAAATCTCTCATTTCTTGTAACCTATTTTTATAACACCAATGGCTTTCCAAAAATAATTTTTTTATCTTCTTTTCAACAACTATCTTCTTAATATACTCTAAGCTCTCTCTTGGTATTTCAAAGCAACTTCCAGAATTAATTACCTCCAAAACCCCAAATTCTCCTGTTATATTATTCAGTACTTCCTTATTAAGTTTATTTATTTCTGCTATATTATCATCATTATCATCAATGTAATCACAAAAAGCACATTTACCCCAAATACAAGGTAGTGCCTTAAGCAACACTATTTCTCTTAAATTCTTATTAATTACCTTACTATATCTATCCATATTTCACCTAAACTGCTGTAATTTTATTTTTTATATCTCTTGGAATCACTTTTATAGCTGCTAATACTAAATAAACAATCAATATCTTATCTAAAAGATCCGTTACTATTTGTGTTAAAAATACACCAAGAACCATACTAATACCATTATTTCCTAATATCCCCACAATAATAGCACTACCTGCTGAAGTAACTCCACCAAAAACATAAGCTGCTATACATGCTGAAACAAAAGATACTGGTATAGCCATTAAAATTATACCTAAAATACTTTTCTTACCATTGAATAATCCCCTTCTATAAAATATTCCTGAACATAAAGCAATTATTATTTGAGCTGGAATAAAGTATAAGGCACATGGATCAAAAGTTATATAATTTACTATATATGATACCACTCCTGTTAATATTGCAGGTACAACTCCAAATAAGAACCCTACAAGAACTGTACCAATTGAATCAAAATATATAGGTAATTTTAAAGAAATTGCAATAAGTCCTCCAATAAAATTTAATGCTATAGCTAACGCCATAATAGTTATTTTCAATGTATTATTATTTCTCATAAAAAACTCCTTTCAAACTCCATATTTACAATTTTCTAAAATTATATTAATCCCTTCCTTTCTACAAAAAAGAACCATCCTAGAATGGTTCTTTTCATATAACTTATACCTCAAATAAAACCTCTAAGACATAAGTCTTAGAGGTTCATAAAAAACAAACATATAAATGCAAATTAATAAAGTAGCTTACAGCTAATTATAATCCTAGTTTTTTATAGAGGGATGGTATTGACGAACCTCTCCTAAGAATTCTCTTAGATTTCTATTAATTTATTTCCACTTAAAAAGTCTCTTTCAAATATATAGCATTAAAAAGAAAATTTCAATACTATTTTTTAATTAAATTATTATACATCTTTTCAGCATCTGCTTCAACTTCACTGTTTAATAAGAATAATGATACAAAATTACCATCAACTTCAATAGTTGCATTCTCAGCTACTTCTTGTTCTTCTGGATAAAAAGCCTGCCCTACCTTATCTTCTAAAACTTTTTCCATTGAATTCTTAACATTTTCAACTTTTCCATCCTTAGCTTTTACAATCATAATAAATCCTGGACCTGGTCTTCTTTCTGTTTCATATATTGCATAATTTTCTACATCATCAAGATTTAAATGATATACTTCTTCTACCATATCAGAATCAACTTCCTTTGGTGATATTAAGTAATCTGCTTCTATCAGTTTTTTTGCTATTTCTTTTGATGTAATATTACTGCTTACATCACTATTTTTTCCACAACCAACTAAAACACTGCTCATCATAACAAGTATAAGTCCACTTATTAATATTTTTTTCATTGAAAAATCCCACCTTATATGTAATTTTCTTTTATTATAATTAGACTATTAATTATAATAAAAGTTCCATTAAACTTATATTTTTATTTTATCATAAAAAATATAAGTTTAATTTTAAATAATCTATATTTTTTAATACTACAAATAATATATTATTTTATCTATACTTATGTTTAAAACATCAACTAAATTTATACATTTATTAATTTTTGAATTATCATCACTTTGTAATACTCGTACAATTGGACGTGAAGGAAATCCATTAATAGTTCCTTCAACTAATACTATATCACCATTACTTAATTTAAGCATAGTACCTTTTAAAAATGGTATTGCCTTTTTATAGAAAACTTCTACAATTTTATAATCAAAAGCAGTCCCTATATGTGCCATTATTCTTTCTAAAATATTATTAGGTAAGTCTGATTGAAGAATTAGTTCACTATTTACTAACTTATCATAAAAATCTACAATAGCTATTATTTTACTATATTCATTTATCCTATTTCCTTTAATTCCCCTTGGATAACCACTTCCATCAACATGTTCATGATGATATAAAATTGGAAAAAGAACATCTCTACTTACATCAGTATATAAGTATAAATAATTATATCCTTTTTCACTATGTGTTTTTACTACTTCCTCTTCATCATTTGATAATTTAGTAGATTTATATATTATTTCTTTAGGTAAAAAAGCATATCCTAAATCATGTAAAATTGCTGCTATTCCTAATCGTCTTAGTTTGTCTATATCATAATTTAATTCAATTCCTATAATAAGAGATACTACAGCTACATTTACAGAATGTTGAAAATATTGGCTTTCAAAATCTCTTACATCAATTTGTTCTATAGTTAAACTATTTTTCTTCAATAATTCATCAATTATTCTATTTACTAAATTTAAAATTTTTTCTATATATACATTATTTATTTCTTTAGTTCTTTTTATTGATGTTAAATTAGAAAATTCATAAGACATCTTTTTTAACTCTAATACTGCTTCTCTTCTTAATTCTGGACTAATAACATCATCAATTATATCTTCTCTACTTTCATCCATTATATATACATATATAATTTTATTTTTATGCAATAATTCCATCATATTTTTATCTATTTTCATACTTTTACTAATTAAAAGCTTTCCACTAGAGTTATATATATCCATTGCAGTTATACTATTTTCTTTTAAATATCTTAAAGGTATTCTTCTCATAATATACTCCCAAATAACTAAATTAATACTTGTATACTTTAATAAGCATACATATTTAATATTTCGTATTTTTCTTTTTAAACTTTATTTCTTAAATAATTACTCGAAAGTACTCGTAAAAATTCGTATGAAAATTAACTTTACTCAATTTACATAATTTTACTTTTAAATTATAATTTATTTATATAAACAGTATTTTAACTAATTATTTTTTATGTAAAGCATAGGAGTGAAATATGGAAAATAATCATTTTGATTTAAATGCAAAACGAAGGATGCTTTACAAAAGAAAGAAAATAAGGAGGCTACTAAAACTATTTCTTACATCATTTTTTTCTTTAATGATAGTATTAGGCATTGCTTCTTCTTATATAAAAAACAATACAAATATAACAACTCTTAATAAAAATGCACTAAAAAATAAAATTTCTTCCACTCAAGAAAGTAAAGATAACTTTAAGGTCTGCATAGACCCTGGTCATGGTGATGAAGACATAGGTGCAAAAGGAATAAATGGCTCCTATGAAAAGAATCTAGTATTAAATATAGCTTTGGAACTTGGAAAGATTCTTAAAGAAAAAGATATTGATGTAGTTTATACCAGAATTGATGATAATCTTCCTTGGTCTCAATCTGCCAATGATAGTCTAAAAGAAAGATTAAAAGTTTCTAAAATATCTAATGTGGACGTTTTTATATCCATCCACTGTAATAGCGATTATACTGCCACCGATGCTAAAGGAGTGGAAACTTGGTACAAAAATGGTGATGATGCAAGCTATACGTTTGCTTCCTACCTTCAATATGAGCTAGGCCAACTAGACTATACTTATAATAGAGGCTTAAAAACTTATGAAAGCAAAGATGATGCCTTAGCTGTTTTAGAGCTTAATGAAAATACAGCTGCTTTAGTTGAACTTGGATTTTTAAGTAACTCTCAAGATGAAAAATATCTTACTTCAAATGTTGGACAAAAAAACTGTGCTGAAGCTTTATCAAAAGCAATACTAGATTACAAAAAAAATGTACTAGCCAATAAGAAATAACTTAAAGTTAAAAATTGACTTAACTAATTATGAATTTTTAAATCAACTCACAAAGTTTAAGAAATTTAAATTAATTCTAGAGTTTCACTGCTAATTTAGTAAAACCTCTATTAAACATTTATCTATCTAATCTATAGCCAGTTATAAATTTTGCAATACTTTACCAAAATAGCTTTAGAAACTCTTAATTAAGTTTAATATTTCTGTAGCTTTTATACCTTTAAAACTGATGCCTGTGATATATAATTTTCTAATATTTGAGGTGCTAATAAATAAAGGAGCCCATTACCTACTAAAGTCTTCTTAAATCCTAATGAAGCAGTATGCCTTATTAATTGAGCATAAAGTTCTGTTTCACTCATTTCTCGCCCAAAATCCTTTCTTGACCAGTTTATTATTAAAGCTAATGCTCCACTTACATGAGGTGTTGCCATTGAAGTTCCTTGCAAATTAGCATATTTATTATTTGGGTAGGTAGACATTATACTTACTCCTGGTGCTACTAAATCTACTGATTTATTAGAATTGGTAAAGCGGGCAATATTTTTACTATAATCTACTGCTCCAACTGAAATACATTCACTATAAACTGCTGGATAGCTTAGTTCTTCCGTATCTCCATCACTATCACCTTCATTGCCTGCTGCACATACTACCAAAATATTACTCTCTACAGCTTTCTTTATGGCTTCATGAATTAAAGGTGTTTCTTCCGTACTACCAAGAGACATTGATATTATATTCACCTTTTTTCTTACTGCATAATTAATGGCCTTTGCAATATCTTCTTCAGTGCCTTGTCCCTTTTTATTTAATGCCTTTAAAATAAGTAAACTGCATAAAGGTGCTACACCTACAACTCCTTGTCCATTTTGACTTGCTCCAATAGTCCCTGCCACATGAGTGCCATGACCTAGATAATCTGTTACAATTTCAGGATCACCACCATCGTCTTCCGTAAAATTATATTTACCGATTATCCTATCTTTTAAATCTACATGAGTACAGTCACAACCTGAATCAATAATTGCAATAACAACTCCTCTTCCTCTATCTCCTTTATTCCAATATTCTGGAGCCTTTATCATTGCTACACCCTTGGGAATTTCATTTGTATCTTCCACTACGCTCATAACCTTAAAAGTACCTAAGGCAATTATTTTTTTATTATCCATAAACATCTTCCCCCTTTACCTATCTACACCATAAATTGGTTCTGTAAAGTATGATATTTCCTAGAAAATCCTTCTTAAAGCCAATAATTATAATCACCTCTATATTTAATTACTCACTTTATAATATTCTATAAAAAATATTATGTTACTTATTATAAAAAGGTTCTTTAATTTGAATAAGAGTTTTCAAAACGAAGTTCCTGCTAATGTTATTTTACTTGCATATTATAAAAATATAACTGGTCTATACCTTAAAAAAAGTACCCAGTTAATAGGTACTTTAAACTTATTCAAATATATCACGTAAATTTATTTTTAAATCTGGAAAAACAACTGATTCATACTCATCATTATTTTTGTATACATTCACTATTTGATATGCTCCATCAATTAATTTATGTTGTACGATAAATCCAGTTTGTTCAAAATATTAATCCATTATCATATTCAGCTTTTCCATCATAGTGAGCATATACTGTCTCGTCTGTATCTCAAATAATATTTTTATGTAAATTAAATTTTCTTATGGTCATTATAAAGTCAATTAAGATAATGACTATTTATAATGGAACTATTATACTAAATCCACAAATATTATCTACTTTGTTAATACTAAGATTTGTTATATTTATGAATTTATACTTAATATATTAAACTATTTTTTTAATTTTTCTTATTCTTCTGATAAAATATAAACTCCCGTAAAGGGGTTTATATTTCTAAAAACAATAACTAAGATCTTTCATTACCTTCATAAAAAGCCATTCCACTAGTTACATCTACTACATCAAAGCCCTTATACTTTAATTCTCTACATGTAATAGCACTTCTTCTGCCTGCTTTACACATTATGTAATACTTTTTATCCTTTTCTAAATATTTATCTGGATTATTTAATAAAGTATCCATTGGTATATTTTTAGCAGTTCTTAAACTTCCACATTTAAATTCATGAGGCTCTCTTATATCTATTAAATTAATTTCTCCAATAAGCTCATCAATTTCGTTTATATCTATTGTTCTTTCATTAAGATTAAAATTAAACATTTTTCTTCCTCCAATTATTTATTTACTATTTTTATATTTTAACATATTTGAATAAAAAAATAGTCATAAATAATTGCCATGAGAAAATCTACCTATTAATAACTTTAACTTGAAATGATTCCATAACTTCTAATGACTTCTTATGCATTTCTTCATCAAAACCAGCAGTAAGCGAAGCATCCACAATTATTTCTGCATTAACAAATTGAGATTGAAAAGTAACTGCATTACTAATAACGCATATATTGGTCACAACTCCTACCAACTCTATTTCTTCAATATCATCATAAACCTTTTTAGCAATGTCCAACATATCTTCCGGTGATAGTCCAAAGGACTTTTTATTATAATGAAGTGTATTTTCTACATCTTTGAACTTCTTTAACTCTCCATATAAATCGTGTCCTTCAGTATCTATGATACAATGCTTCACTGGCAACTTTTTGCCTTCCCTAGTATGTAGATAATTTTCAAAATGAGTGTCATAAGTAAATATTACTTTATCTCCCCTATTTAAATATTCCTCTATCTTATTACATATGCCTTTTTCTAAAGTTTCTGCTTTTACAAAACCTAAAGCACCGTTAACAAAATCATTTTGATAATCAACTACTACAAGTAACTTTGCCATAATATATTATCCTCCCACTTTTATTAATATAAAAAAATAAATACCATCATATGTGTATATACACTTGTAATAGTATTGTATATAGATACTTTTTTCAAGCTTTTTTATAATCTTTTTTCCATATAAAACTTGAAAATATATAATTTTTATACGTATATAAGCGAACTACTTTATTAAATTAATTAATTATCTTAATTATTTTTAGCTTATTGTAATTTTTTTCCACAAAACATATAATATTATTATGATTTATTTAATAAGGAGATGAAGCTTTGGAAAATAGTAGTTGCAAGAAGAATTTTTTTGAGGTTTTTTTAGAAGAAAGAATAATCCCTGATCCAGATATTCTTTTAGGAAAAGCCTTAAAATACTTAAAAAATACCGGAAGAAAAGTTTCACTGATTGGGTTTGATGAAACTTCTGCCCCTATAGTAAATATCGATGAGGAATCATACATTTTCGATAAGTACTTTGGAATATGGGAGCATGCTAGGTTTACTAAAACAAATAAAGAGGCTACAGACTCAACAGCTTCTGAAAGAAAGATTAAAATTGAATCATATTTATAAATATGTAATTCATGATTTTAATTAATATTACTTTCTCAAAACAATTAACCTAAAAGGACAACTAATAATTTTAGCTGTCCTTTTATATTGCTTCTTTCTTTAGAATATATAAACACTTATTATACTAATTTATCATCTTCTTTAGCCATTTCTTATTTTGATACTTTTTTCTCTATTTTAACTTTAGATGGCATCTTTTTAATAAAAGTCCCCTGTACCTTTAAATTATCTTTATTCTTTTGTACCATTATAGGATCATTTGTTAATGTTATGGCCTTTTTACTACAAAAATCTTGGCACAAACCACAAAAAGTACAAGATGCCATATCAAAGGACATGGTAATTTCTTGTCCATCTTCTACTGGCTTTATGCTCTTAGTTATAGCATTGCCTGCACATACCCTTATACATAATCCACAACCAATACAAGCATCTTCATTAAAGCTTAATCTTCCTCGATAATTATCAGCTGATTTTAATTCTTCAATAGAGCCTTCTTCTGTAATAGGCTTTTTAAATACATTTTTTATTCCTTCTGTAAGAAATGGAATTTTAAACATTATATTTCTTCCCTCCTACGCTTATTTAATATTTCAACAGCTTCTAGTATTCCTTTTAAGATTGCTTCTGGTTTAGGTGAACAACCTGCCACTGATACATCCACCTTTGTCCATTTATCCAAAGGTCCATCAACAGAGTAACTATCCTTAAATACATTACCTGAAGCAGGGCATGATCCTACTGATACTATAACTTTTGGTTCTGGCACTTGTGACAACACATTTATCATTCTTTCTCTGCATTGTGTTGTAACTGGCCCTGTTATAAGCACTATATCTGCATGTTTAGGTGAAGCTGTAAGCTTCACACCAAACCTTTCTGCATCGTATTTAGGACCTAGCAATGCCATTATTTCAATATCACAGCCGTTACAAGAACCAGTATTTAAATGATATATCCACGGAGATTTTTCTCTACTTTTTTCAATTAATGACATAAGCTTTTCCTCCTATATATTCATACTCACTAAAAAATAACTTATTACTGATAATATTGTAGGTATTGTCCAATAAAATTTAAACATTTGATGTGCCTTATACCTTCCCATAGATCCTCTTACTATAGATAAGCAGACTATAGTTATTAAAGTTGATAAAGCTATCATAATTACTGTATTAATTATTAAATTAATAGAAGTGCTTCCAAACTCCACAAATATATTTCCTAAAAACAAGGCCACAAAAAACATAGCCATTACATAGCTTTTAATGCTATGACTTAATTTAAATAAACTTAAATATATTCCACTATATTCAACTAAAGGTCCTTCACATATTTCTGTTTCTGCTTCTGCTACATCAAAAGGTGCTACTCCTACCTTAGCTGGTAAAATCATTAAAAATGCTATAGCTGCAGGCAATAAAGCTAAAGAAAACATAAAATTCCCCTCTATTGCCTGTGCTTTTTCTATAAGCTCCATGGAATAAATAGTTTCAGTACCTAATATCTTTCCTGCCTTCTTACATACATCTATAATAATTATAATTAAAGGAAGTTCATACCCTATAATTGATACCACTTCCCTGGATAATCCTATGGAAGCAAATGGTGATGCTGATGCCATTGCTCCAATTATTAAAGCTAAAGATGGGATAATAAGTAGATATATTAATACCACCACATCTGCTGTACTTTTTATAAAAGTATACTTTCCCAAAGGAATAAATAACGGTATGATTACTATACTTACCACTGCTATAACAGGAGCAATAATAAATAACTTTCTATTGGCACTAGAAGGTATAATTGTATCTTTTCCTAAAAGCTTTATAAAATCATAAAAGCTCTGACTTATCTTGGGCCCTCTTCTTCTTTGCATCTTTGCTACAATCTTTCTATCTAATCCAGATATGAAAAATCCTATTAAACTTGAAAAAATTATCCCTGGAAATACAAGTATATATAAAATTATCTTTAAATATTCCATATTTCCACCTCCTATAAAAATATAAAGGAAAGTATTGTTACTACTATCAGCATAGTTACAATCCAAAGTGAGTAGGTATTTACACTTCCATTATGTGCATTTTCAATAAATTTAAAATATCCCTTTAATTCATGCTTCATTGGCCAAAATAAATCACTTGAATTCACCTTAGTAGCTTCTTCATTTTCTCCTCCAATAAATACATCAAACTTCCTACTACCTCTATTTATATATGCTTCACTTAAATCTTTATCTTCATCTATTGAGTACTTCATATTAAACAGGATGAAAATAAATATTGCTAAAAGCACTACTATAAACAATATAAAAAAGTTTCCTGGAGAATATATTCCACTTATCTTTATTGTAGTATCTATACTTTCACTGGTACCAATATTAAGTGCTGCATTGATGTAGGAGTCTATATTGAGGATACAAGATATAACTGGACTTAATATATATTTCATCATAACTCTTGGAAATAGCCCTAAAACTAATGTACCTATAGATAAGACAGACATTGGTACTTTCATAGAAAAAGGTACCTCTTTTATCTGTCCACCACCTATATTTTCTGGGCCAAAAAAAACTGAATGTCCTACCTTTATGAAAGATGCCAAAGTCATAGCCGATACCACTACAGCTACAACAGTAACTATTTCCACTCTACCTTGTGATGCACTTTCATAAATAATCCACTTGGAAGCAAACCCATTAAAAGGAGGTATTCCACTGATAGCTGCTGCTCCAAATAAAAACATAGTCATGGTAAAAGGCATTTTTTTACCTAATCCTGATATTGAATTTAAATCAGTTGTACCAGTTGTATATAATACTGCACCAGCACATAAAAATAATAATCCCTTAAAGACGGCATGATTTATCATATGATATAATGCACCTGCCATAGCCAAATCTTGAATCTTGCCAGTACATATAATTGCTACCCCAAATGCACTTACAATATAGCCAATTTGTGAAACTGAATGAAAAGCCAAAAGTCTTTTAAAATCATGCTGCAATAATGCCATGGTTACACCAACTATCATTGTTGCAATACCCCAAACAATAATTAGATAACCTACGTATTTATTGTCATTAAGTGCAAATATACCAAATAATATTCTTATTACTGCATATATTCCTGTTTTGCTCATAACACCTGATAATATCATAGAAATTGATGAAGGTGCTGCCATATGGGCATCTGTAGGCCAAGTATGACATGGAACCATAAAAGCTTTTACGGCATATCCTACCATCATGGAGCTAAAAGCTAAGATGGTAATTGAAGACATTTCTGAAGTATTTCTTAGTATATCTATTATTTCTGCTAAATTTAAAGTTTTAGTTTCTGTATATAATAAAACTGTTCCTAGCAATATAAGGGATGACCCTAATGAACCTGTTACTATATATTTGAATGCTGCTTCCAAGGATTTATCCTTATAATTTCTAAAGGCAGTCAATGAAATAGCTGCAAAAGTCATTATCTCTAGCATTACATACATATTAAACAAATCACCTGTAAATACAAATCCTAGCATACTACCTGATAAAAGTAGGAACAATGCATAATATTTATCAAGTCCATTATCTTTACTCATATATTTTAAAGAATAAATAGCTGAGAGCAAACAAGCTATTGAAATTATAAGTGCCATAAATATACCTAGTGCATCAACTTCTAATGCTATACCAAAGGCCTTTCCAGCCAATGGTTTCCAATTCCCTAGCCATACAGTTATGGTATCATTGTTAAACATTACAGGCTTTATCATCAAGATCACTGCAATTACGCTTACTAATAATGCTACTATAACAAAGATTTTT
The DNA here is from genome assembly GCF_000436575.1 of Clostridium sp. CAG:265. Classification (NCBI taxonomy): domain Bacteria; kingdom Bacillati; phylum Bacillota; class Clostridia; order Eubacteriales; family Clostridiaceae; genus Clostridium; species Clostridium sp. CAG:265. Next base: position 14,322 of record NZ_FR886593.1, on the reverse strand, counting down.
TTTAGCTTCATGTACTTATTTTTAAATAAGCCTATAACAAAGGCTATGGCTATTGGTGTAATAATTGCTATAAGTGGAAGATTATTTAATATTTCTTTATTCATCCTTTAATCCTCCTTACTTCATCACTATCTATACTGCCATAATGTTCATTTATCTTAATGACTAGTGATAGTGCTAATGCTGAAACACAAGCTCCTATTACTATGGATGTAAGTGTAAGAGCTTGTGGAATAGGATCAACAAATTTAGCTGCTCCATCAGTAAATATTGGTGTTGTTGCATCATTTCTATATCCAATTGAAATAAGCAGTAAATTTATTCCTGAATCAACTATTCCCATACCAATAACTATTTTAATAAGATTTTTCTTTAAAACTATGATAGCTAGTCCTATAAATATCAGTAAAAATGCTCCTATATAATTAATGGTCATGATTATTCATCCCCTTTCGATTTCAAATTTGATACCATTATTAAAATCAAAAAAGATACTCCTGCAAAAACTTTAAATCCTACTGCAAAATTCATTAGAAATATACTACCTGATGAAAATAATTCTCCTGGCTCACCTAAATAAAATATATTTTTAAAAAATGTTCCACCAAAAACAAATCCTAGAAAAGCCAATATTATAAAACCTAAAGCACCAATATCTTCACCAATCTTAAGGACATTCACCTTTATTTTTTTACTTAAATTTTTAATGCCATAAGACACATATAAAATTGCAAAGGCTCCAGCAACCAATACTCCTCCTTGAAATCCTCCACCTGGTGATAAATGGCCATGTATAATGATATATAAGCCTAAAGTTATTATTATTGGAAGTACTAAATCTGAACAACAGGTAAGAATTGAATCCTTTCTCATTCTTTTATTATTCATCTTTATTATTCACCTCATCTTTCTTACTGCTTCTTAAAACAGCACTAACACCACAAATAGCCGTAAATAGAACTATAGATTCTCCTAACGTATCATATCCACGAAAATCAAATACTACAGCAGTTACAGAGTTAAGGGCTGAAGTCTTAGAGATGGTTTCATTAAGGACTATTTGTGAAGCATCACCTAAATCCCTATTTTCTTCAATATTGAAACCTACATATATAAAAGAGGCTAATAACGCAAACAAAATAATATATGTTATCTTTTTACCCATTTTTCTCCTCCTTATTTTTATTTCTCTTAACATTATTTAAAGTTATGATAAAAATTACTGGAGTTAGTATTGCTCCTACTGCACCTTCAGCTATGGCCACGTCTGGTGCCTTTAAAAGTAGGAATTCTAATGCTAAAAATGTCCCTAAAACTGAAGTAGCTATAATGCATTGTAATACATCATCGAGAATAAATATGGATACCGCTGAAATTATAAGCCCTATTATTATGATGGCATTGACAATATTAAATGCTGTCATTTTATATCCCTCCCATAATGATCGTACTTAACTTTATTGCTTTTTTCATCTAAATGCTTATATGCCGCCTTTGCCATAGCATGGGAAGCCACTGGATTAGTGATTAATAAAAAGAAAATTATTATAAGTGATTTAATACCAATAGAAATGTTATTGTTAAGAAACCCATATATACTACAAGCTAAAGCTATTGGCATAGCCCCCATTGTTGCAATATTGGTTGAAGATTGTAATCTGCAAAGAGTATCAGGCATTCTAAGTATCCCAACCACTCCTGCAAAGGTAAAAAAGATTCCCATTATAATAAGTATTAGTATTATGATTTCCCATATACCCATTATAATTCCCCCTTTATATATTTAGATATGAGTACTGTACCAATAAATCCTAAAAGAGTTATTATAAGTCCTAGATCTAAATACATGGCTCTATTTTTTAAAGCACCAAATAAAACCATTATTATACCAGCTAAAATATCAATGGCATCTGCACTAAGCACCCTATCAATAATAGTTGGCCCTTTAATAACCCTATAAATTAGTATTAATGAAAAAATAGCAAATATTATAGCTGTTCCCTTAAATAGCAAATCAATATTCATTAATCAAATATCCTCCTTATATATTTTTCAAACTTGCCCTTAATAATTTTTGCCGCCTTTTTTCCATCATCTGTAGTGCTATTAAGCCAATGCACATATAGGTAATTTTTATTTTTTTCTTCATATATATCCATAGTTATTGTTCCTGGAGTCAACGTTATGCAATTAGAAAGCATTGATAATCCCCAATCTGATGAAAGATTTGTTTGTATTTTTACAATAGCAGGATTTACTTCTATCTTCTTAAATGATAGTGCTTTTTTTGCCACATCCCAATTGGCTTTAATAAGTTCAATACTATAAATAGGAATAAAAATTAAAAGATTAACAAGCCTAAATTTTTTAAATAACCAAAATCCATCTTTCTTAACAAAAAACTGACTACAAAACACTCCTACCACCACAGCTACAACTAGTCCTGTAATTAATTCCTCATATCCTAACTTAAAAATATTAAAATCTTGTGCCAAAAAAAGTATCCAAAAAATATATGATAATAGAAACGTTGAAAAAAAAGCTTTAAACTTCATATATGATTTCCCCTATCCTTTATATTTTTTAATGAGCCACTCTGCAAATGGCTGTATTTCTGATTCATCTGTAGAATCTATCTTAAATACCTCTGCTTCCTTATTTCTCTCCCATAACTCCTCTTCCACTTTTCCATCATTAAAGTTAAAATACTTTGCCATATCATATTTATTTAATACCACTGCATTAGCCTTAATAAACATAAGTGGATATTTTACTACCTTGTCATCACCTTCTGGAATACTTAACAATGCTATTCTTAAATTTTCACCAATATCAAATTCTGCTGGGCATACTAAATTTCCTATATTTTCCACAAAAATCATATTAATCTTATCTAAATCAAAATAAGGTAATATATTTTCAATGGACTTAGCTTCAATATGACAGGCACCTTCTGTATTTAACTGCACCACTGGAAAACCTTCTTTTTGAATTCTTTCAGCATCAATGGTACCTTCAATATCGCCTTCTATTACACCTGAACTAATTCCTTTATCTCTTAAATATTTAATTAAGTTAACAATAAATGTTGTTTTACCTGCTCCTGGAGATCCCATTACATTAACCATATAAATATTTTTCTCTTGAAGAATACTTCTAACTTTACTGCTTATATCCTCATTCCACTCTAATATCTGTCTCATAACCTTAATTTGCATTTATTCCACCTCCATAGTATCAATATAAAATTCTCTACCTTTTACTATTTTATAATCAGATTTACCACAACTTGGACAAACATATTGCTTATTTATAAACTTTCCTTCAAATCCACAATTATGGCACTTAATCATTACCTTTTCATAAGCAATTGATATTTCTGCATCTTCAGCTAAAGTTCCTTTAGCAGCAATATTAAAATAATATGATATACAATTTGGCATAAGACCTGTAAGCTCTCCTACTACTATATTTATCTTCTTTATTTTTTCTATATTGTGTTTTTTTCCTTCATCTAAACATATTTTTAAAATTCCTTCAGTTACTGACAATTCATGCATAATATCACCTATCTAAACATGAGAAACATGGATCTATACTAGCTACAATAAGACCTGCATCAGCAATGGTGTTATCTTTAAGCATCACAGGCACTGTGGCTGCATTTTTAAAGGTTGGTACATGAATATTAACTCGACTATTAGTCTGTCCACCATTAGAAACTACAAAATACGATACTTCTCCCCTTGGTGCTTCTGTTACTGCTAATGATTCTCCCTTAGGCACTCTAGGAATTTTATTTCCTAAGTTTATAGGTCCATCTGGCATATTTTTTACTGCCTGCTTGATTATTTTAAAGCTTTCTTCAATTTCCACAAGCCTTACTACAGCTCTTGAAAATACATCTCCATCTTCTGCTAATGCTACCTTAAAATCAAAATCTTCATAGCTGTTATAAGGCATAGTTTTTCTTACATCAAAATTTACATTAGATGCTCTACCATGTGGTCCACAAGCTCCATAAATTAAAGCATCTTCATGAGTCAGTATACCAACTCCTTTTGTCCTTGCAGCTATGCTGCTATCACTGTCATATATATCATATATACCTTTAAACTCTTCCTCAGTTTCCTTAATGACTTTTAATAATTCATTAAATTGTTCTTTACTTATATCTCTTCTGGCCCCTCCTATTATATTCATAGCGTAATTAACTCTATTACCTGTGATTATTTCCAACATTTCCATTATTCTTTCTCTAGTTGCAAAACATTTCATGAATAATGAATCAAAAGCTATGAGATGTGCTGCAAGTCCAAGCCATAAAAAATGAGAATGAATTCTTTCTAGTTCACTGATGATAATCCTTATATACTGTCCTCTCTTAGGAACTTCCAGACCAGCTATATCTTCTACGGCTAAGCAATATGTCATGGCATGTGAATGTGAGCAAATTCCACACACCCTTTCCACCAAAGTTATTGTTTGAATATAATTCCTTACTTCTGTTAGTTTTTCAATTCCTCTATGGTTATATCCAATAAAGACTTCTGCTTTCTTTATAAGCTCACCTTCTGTGTAGAGCTTCACATGAACCGGCTCTTCAAGAGATGGATGATATGGTCCTAATGGTAAAACATAACTCAAATCAATACCTCCTAACTATCCTTTAATTTTTTAAGTTCATTTAAAGGCAATACTAATATTTTTCCTTCTCCATTTTTAAATTCATCTGGCAAAAATAATCTTCCACTTCTTTTAAGCCCAATAAACTTTACTGGCATCATCTCTTCTATTTCCTCTTCAAACCAAGCAGCTCCTATATATATGCTTGTAGCTGTAGGTATTTCTCTTTGATCTTCCAATTTAAGAATTTCCCTAACTTCATCATGCTCAATAGTATAAATCACCATCATCTGTCCCTCTTCATTTATATATCCATTGATACATACAAGCCGCCCACCACTTTTTATATTTGTTTCCAGTTCATTTAATAACTTATCTTTTTCTATTGCTCTTTTAATTATTTTTCCCATAAGACCTCCTTAAAAATTTCACTTTGGAAATATTTGTAATTATACTATAATTATACTTTATTTATATCCATATTTAACAATAAATTCTTATATATTCATAAGTTTATTTATGAAGTTTTCTTTCATTTTTGTTTATCAAAGTACCTTTATATGATATAATCAACTTAAATAATTTAAATTTGTAAAGCTTATACATGATTAACTCAACATAATACTCAGCCTTGAGTCAGGGTTATTTCATTGAATAAATATATTATATTTATAGTAAAAGGAGTTTTTTGAATGGGTTTCAAAGATAAAATGACTAAATACTACTCAGATGCTTATATGGAAAAATACGGAGATAGAATGACAAGTGTAGCTGGAACAATTTTATCAGTTAAAACTGAAGTTAAAAGCATTCTAGGAATTTTTAATAAATTACATGTATTTTTAGTTGTTAAACCTGAAGTTGGTAAACAAGTTGTAAAATGTGAATATAAACAGAATAAATGGTTTAAAAAGCCTCAATTTATTGATGTAAATCAAGGTCATAAAGTTATTATAATGGGATTGAAAGGTATTAAAGGAAAAGCTAACTCAGAAAATATTCTTGTTTCTAATATAGCAAACTTAACAACAAAAAAAGACCTTCATCCTTTTGATCATAGCCAAATAAAGAAAGCTAGACAACAATCTACTAAGATGATGAGAAGATAAAAAAGCACTACAATAAAAATGGTGATTATAAAATAGAAAATACTGTATCAAATGTTAAGTTGATACAGTATTTTTAACTTTACTTATAAAATTTGCCCTCTACTTCTCTTATTAATATAATTTACAGCTCTCATTTTGAATCTTTCACTTTCACCTAATTTATAAAAATTCTTTAAATCCATTGTCAAGAATAAAGTATCTAAAGCTAAATAATTTAAATCTCTTAAATTATCAATATCTTTTTCTTCCACTTCTACCTTATCACATCTTAACTTTAACTCTTCAAATAATTCACTATACTTTTCAAGATTATTCATAATTATATCATCATAATTTGCAATATCACTTTCCATAACCATTTGAATAAACTTCACGTATTCCTTATTTAATTCATTATATTCTTCGTATGTTTTTACTAGTTCCATTCCTATCCCTCTTTTTAATGTATTTTATCTATTATTATACACATAAAAAATTATTATTAAAATTAATTTTATCTGCATATATTTATATAAACTTTTATGGCTACGTAAAGGCTTACTACTTTTATGTAAAATTTTTCTTCCTCTTCTTCATGATGAGGTATCTTTTTAAAGGAGTTTTTTTATGAAATATAATGGAGCAGAAATATTAGTAAAACTTTTAGAAAAACAAGGGGTAGAATATATAGCTGGAATTCCTGGCGGTTTTAATTTACCTATATATGATGCACTATATAATAGCAATATTAAACATATATTATCTAGACATGAACAAGGTGCTGGCTTCATTGCTCAAGGTATTTCCAGATCTTCCAATAAGATAGGTGTATGCCTTGCTACTTCTGGTCCTGGTGCCACTAACCTCCTTACTGCTATAGCTGATGCCAAGCTAGATTCTATACCTATGGTTGCCATCACTGGACAAGTTCCTTATTCAGCCATCGGTACTGATGCTTTTCAGGAAGTTGATGCTTATGGACTTACTATTCCTATTACCAAGCATAATTTTATAATAAGAAAAATTGAAGACATATTTTATGTTGTTCCAGAAGCTTTTAAAATTGCTACGGAAGGTCGACCTGGCCCTGTTTTAATAGATTTTCCGAAAAATATTCAAAGCGAAGTGATTGAGTTTAAGAAATTTCCTTCTATAGAAGAAAATAAAGTGGATATAGATATACCTAATACCAATGCTTTATCATATATTGGAACACAAATTAATAAAGCCAAAAGACCAATTATATATGCAGGTGGCGGAATTATAAGTTCTAATTCCTCAAAATATCTTTATGACTTAGCTAAGAAAAATAATATTCCTGTAGCATTAACATTGATGGGCCTTGGAGCATTCTCTGCTGATGATGAATTATATTTAGGAATGCTAGGTATGCACGGCTGTCCATTTACTAATATTTTAATAAATGAAGCAGACCTAATATTAGCTTTTGGGGTAAGATTTGATGACAGAGCCACTGGCGATATAAAAAAATTCTGCCCTAAGGCATCAATTATTCATGTAGATATTGATGAATCGGAAATAAATAAAGTTAAAAATAGTAGTATATCTATGAATTGCTCCATTAATTCATTTTTAAAAGCAATTATTGGCTACATAGATGAAAATCCTAGAACTAGCTGGATACAACGTATTAATTGCTTTAAAAATAAATATCCATTACCTTCATATGATGACCCTATGCATCCTGCTAATATCATTTCTTTTGTAGCTGATAAAATACCTGATGATTCTATTATAGTAACAGATGTGGGACAACATCAAATGTGGACTGCTCAAAGATATCCATTTAAATATCCAAAAACACTATTAACTTCCGGTGGACTAGGTACCATGGGCTTTGCCCTCCCGGCAGCTATAGGAGCATCTCTATATAATCCTCAAAAGCTCATTGTTTCCTTTAGTGGAGATGGGTCCATACTTATGAATATTCAAGAATTAGCCACATTAGCAGAAACAAAATCTAATATAAAACTATTAATTATCAATAATCATCATCTTGGATTAGTTCGTCAACAACAAAACTTATTTTATCATAAACACTATATTGCTTCTGAATTTATCTTCAATCCAAATTTTAAAACCATTGCTGAAGGCTTTGGCATCAAAGGTTATGATTTAAGTAATGAAAGTGATCCACTTGAAAAACTCACAGCTTTGCTCACTGAAATTGGACCTGCTGTTATTAATATTCCAATTAATGATGATGAAAATATTTATCCTATGGTTCCACCTGGTGCTGCCAATACTGAAATGATAGGAGGTATACCTATAAATGATTAATACTGATTTTTATCTTATTGAACTTCATGTTAGGAATCATCCTGGAGTAATGAGTCATATTACAAATCTTTTTGCCAGAAGAGGATTTAATCTTGAAGGAATATTATGTGGAGAAGTTGGTGATGGAAAGACTAGCAAGATATATCTACTTGTAAAAAATGATTTATATCTAGATCAAGTTATAAAGCAGCTGCAAAAATTATATGACGTATTAGATGTATCGCTACATCAAGATTATAACCATTCAGTTTTTAAATCCTTATCAATTCTTTTAAATTTAAAATAAATTCATAAAAAATATTTTTTAGTATACACTAGATTAATATTCAAAAAAATATAAAAAATCCTTAAGAGAATTGCCTTTTAAGGATTTTATTATTCATTAAATTATTTATATGCTGCTTTTGAAACTGATGCTGAAACAGCCTTTACTACTCTTTTATCGAAAGCATTAGGAATAATATACTCTTCACTTAATTCTTCATCAGTAACAATTGAAGCAATAGCTTTTGCTGCTGCTATCTTCATTTCTTCAGTAATATCTTTAGCTCTAACATCTAAAGCCCCTCTAAATATTCCTGGAAATACAAGCACATTATTAATTTGATTTGGAAAGTCTGATCTACCAGTTGCTATAACTCTAGCATTACCTTTTTTAGCTTCATCAGGCATAATTTCAGGCACTGGGTTTGCCATGGCAAAAACAATTGCATCATTGGCCATAGTACTAACCATTTCTGCTGATACAATATTAGGGGCAGACACTCCTATAAATATATCTTTGCCCTTAATAATTTCTTGCAAGCTTCCTCTTTCATCATACTTATTAGTCTTTTCTGCCATAATAGTTTGTTCTGGATTCATCCATTGCTCTCCTAAAGCTAAAGCTCCTTTCATATCTACTAAAACCACATTGCCAATACCTACTTCCAACAAAAGTTTGCATATTGATATTCCAGCTGAACCAGCTCCATTTATTACAACATTAGCTTCATTTATTGATTTATTAACTAGCTTTAAAGCGTTAATTATTCCTGCTAAAACCACAATGGCAGTTCCATGCTGATCATCATGGAATACTGGTATATCAAGCTCTTTCTTTAATATTCTTTCAATCTCAAAACATCTTGGAGCAGATATATCCTCTAAATTAATTCCTCCAAAAGTTGGTGCTAAATATTTTACTGTCTTAACTATTTCATTAACATCTTTTGTTGCTAAACATATTGGAAAAGCATCAATATCAGCAAATTCTTTAAATAGTATTGCCTTTCCTTCCATAACGGGCATAGCAGCTTCAGGTCCAATATCTCCTAGTCCTAATACTGCACTACCATCAGATACTACCGCCACAAGATTTCCTTTTGCTGTATACTTATAAACATCTTCTTTATTTTCACTAATCCTTCTACAAGGTTCTGCTACACCAGGAGTATAGGCTACACTTAAATCTTCCCTGTTCTCAACCTTTACCTTTGAAACTACTTGAATTTTTCCTTTATTTTTTTCATGTATATCTAAACTCAATTTGTTATAGTCCATTTTTATCTCTCACTTTTATACTTTTTTATTATTTTTATAATTTTACTAATGATAATTATATCATATTAATAATTTAAATATATATTAATAATATGTATATCAATAATTTATTATTTTTTTCTACATTTTATTATCATTTTTTAATTTTTCTCAGTAAATATTTGTGTTTTTAAAAATTAATTGATAAAATATACTCTATCAAATTAAAGTTAGGAGATATTGATAATGAATTTACCAAAAGATGAATTACAAAAAATTTATGGTCAAATAAGTCCATTTGAATTTAAAGATAAATTGATACGTCTGGCACAAGAAAATAATGATGATATTCTTGATGCTGGAAGGGGAAATCCCAACTGGACTGCATCCACACCAAGAGAAGCATTTTTTACCTTTGGCCAATTTGCTATAAAAGAGACGCAAAGAACTTGGTGCAAAGATGATTTGGCAGGAATGCCTGAAAAGAAAGGTATTGCTAAAAGATTCCAAGAATTTTTAGAAAACTCTCCCCAAACATCTGCTATAAAATTATTAACTAATATTTTAAAATATGGAACTGAAGAAATGAATTTTAATTCAGATGAATATATTTTTGAACTTACTGATGGAATTATCGGAGATAATTATCCTGTACCAGACAAAATGCTTATACATATTGAAAAAATAGTACATAATTATTTAATGAAGGAATTATGCCAAAACAAAGAATTTGAAAGTAATTTTGAAGTATTTGCTGTAGAAGGTGGTACTGCTGCAATGTGTTATATCTTTGATTCATTAGTTGTAAATAATCTTTTAAAATCTGGTGATACTATTGCTTTAATGACTCCTATATTTACACCTTATTTAGAAATACCTCATTTACCTAACTATAAGTTTAATGTTATAAATATAAAAGCAAATGAGGTGGATGAAAATGGAAATCCAACATGGCAATATACAAAAGAAGAATTAAATAAACTTAAGAATAAAAATATCAAGGTATTATTTGTGGTAAACCCAAATAATCCAGCTTCCGTTGCTTTAAGCAGAGACTGCAAAGATAACCTTATTTCTGTAGTTAAAGAACATAATCCTGAGTTAATGATAGTTACAGATGATGTATATTGTACATTTGTTGATAACTTCCATTCATTAGTTAGTGAACTACCATATAATACTTTAGGTGTTTATTCATACTCAAAATATTTTGGTGTAACTGGCTGGAGATTAGGAACTATCTTTTTAAATGAAAAAAATATATTTAATGACCTTATTAAAAAACTATCACCAGATATGAAAAATGAATTAAATGAACGTTACAAACATTTATGCCAAAATCCAACTGAGATTTCATTTATGGATAGATTAGTGGCTGACAGCAGACAAGTTGCCTTAAATCATACTGCTGGACTTTCTACACCACAACAAGTGCAAATGGCATTTTTCTCACTATTCGCCTTAATAGATAAGGAAAATACTTACAAACAACTTACAAAGGATATTTGTAAAAGCAGAAAAAATTTATTATTTAATGGATTAGAACTTGAATATGAGAAAAGCCGCCATGATGCAGCTTATTATACTGAGTTAAACATATTAGATATAGCCTTAATGAAATACGGCAACACTTTTGCTGAACACATAAAAGAAAACTATAGCACCTTTGATTTACTATATGATTTGGCCAAATATCATGGAGTAATCTTATTAAATGGTGATGGCTTTGCTTCTTCAAAATGGTCTATAAGAGTGTCTCTGGCTAACTTAAAAGATGAAGCTTATCCAAAAATAGGTATAGCTATTAAAAACTTAATTGACAATTTATATAATACATATTTAAATTTATAACAAAAGGAGCTGAGGCAAAAAACTTCAGCTCCTAATTATTTTAAATCTTTTTATCGTTGCCAATATAATAGTAATACTGGAATCATTAGCTATCTATTTATATTTTATGCCATTAAAAACTCTCTATCCCCAATTATTATCTAATTAATTTGAACTTAATACTGATTATTTTCATATTATAAATGTGACTATTAATAATTAGAAAGGATATTAACTTTGAACGATATAATTAAAATAACTAATATTTCTTCCACATATGTAGAGAAACTTAGAAATAATAATACATTCTTCAAAAATGAATTTTTATTGTGTGGTGTATTTTATGTAAATTTATATAATTATGATATCTATAAAACCTTATTAAATTTTTCTTTGCCTTCTATTGATCTAGATAACATAAATAAGATAAGCTTAAATATATTTTTAAATAATATCCGTGTTTATAATAATATGCAAGCAAACTTTAAAATTTCCACACTAACAGCTCCATTTATGAGTTATACAGCAACTTGGAGCAATAAACCTGAAATAAACAGTTTAAATTCATTGAATTTCCCAATAAACTCTTCTAGCGTTGGAAAATATATAGAATTTGATATTACTTATCTAATAAAAAACTCTTATGATAACTTTTATGGCATAGCCTTAGAAAGCTCACATGAAAAATATACATCCATGCTTCAGTTTTTAAGTAAAAATTCATCTAATCCTCCTTATATAATCATTGAAACAGTCTCCGATACAGTTAATAACAATGAAGAAAGTACTGCTGAAATAGTTACAAATATTCCTGATAAAACTACTGAAAATTTAGCACCTAAAAACACTTTGGAAAGCAATATTGAGCCTTCAATGCTCACTTCATTAAAAACTTCAATTGATGAACTTAATACTAAATACTCATCTTTAGAGTCCATAGTTAAAACTACTGCTGATAGCATATCCATACCATCAGATTCTAATGCTACTGAGGAACTTTCTAGCAAAATTTTAAACTTAGAAGAAAAGCTAGATATATTTAATGATAACGTTAATACTTTAAAACTTAATTACGATATATTAAAAAACATTTTAAATAAAAATGATGAAACTATTGCCTCAATCGTTGATCACTTGGCTGAAATTGAAGTTAAACTTTCTAGCATTTCAGATTCATCTGATTTTTCACCTATGATAAACTCACTTAATAATTCAGTAAACACTCTTAAATCATCAATAAGTGAAATTAATCTTAATAATTCTTCTGCCATAGAAAAAGTGAATACAAGGCTTAACACTTTAGAAAATCCTAATATTTCAAAGTTTATCGAAGAAAACATCACCCCTTTGGCTAATAGTTTATCAGCTCTACAAGCTCAATATGAAACTTTAAAGCAGCAAATAAGTTTAATTTCTATTACCCCATTAAATTGATTAGGCAATAAGCTTTTATCTTGTTAAACAAATGAAAATCTAATATTAATCAAACCCATTGAAAAAGGTTCAAGTAAACTAATCTTCCTTGAACCTTTTTATAATCATCGCTGTATAACCTACTGTAGTCCAATCTTATTAATCTCTACTTTCTTATTAGATAAAATCTATCTAACTATTAGTTTACTCATTATTATGAAAAAAATACACTTTTATACATCTATAGCGTTAAAAAAAGAATTATTGTCAGACAATAACCCCTTAAAATTTATCTTCCACAGCATTTCTTATACTTTCTTCCACTACCACATAAGCAAGGTTCATTTCTTCCTAAAAGCTTCTTGTTTGGAATTAAAGCTAATTCATTTTCTGTATATCCCTTATAGCTCCACTTTCTTGTATTCTTATTTACTTTTTGAATTTTAGCCACAACATTTTGGAACTCAACCATAGTATTAAATTGGATATTTCTCTTCTTTAATTCAGATATTACATATTGGATATTTACATCCAAAAATACTAATGGTCCACAGATATCTTTAAATAATTTATCTGCTATATCCTTATTGGCACATAATTTTAAAAATGTTTCATAAAGACTTGTATGTGCTTCAGTCATATGGCAATGGAATTCTTTACTATAAGCATCTATCTTTTCTTTATCTAATTTATAGTATTCTGCTATTTTCTTTCTATTTTCAAGCAATTGCTCTAAAGATTCTATATTATATAATAAAATGCTTTCAATAATGTGCTCTTTATATGGTTTCACTATTTTGCTAGAAGCTGCATACTTTTCAAATATGCTATTAAATTCTTCTAATGATAATTTTTCTTCATTATGAAGATTGAAAGTCTCTACAAGTATCTCTGATTCATATACACCATAAGCTTCTGCAAAAGCTACAATATACTTTACTACTTCAAAATATCTTTGGCTATCTTCATCATTACTCATATCATTTAAAGCCTCTTTGACTTCTTTCGGCATTACCATAAATACGTCTTCATTTTTTAAATATGTAAATATTACACCATAATTTAATAATGGTACATAGCTTAATAAAGAAATTTCAGTTGAAACTATATATTCTTTATTCTTTAAGTTATCTAATAACTGAAGATTTTCCTTATCAAAGCCATTTAATTTTTTAATTAGTTCTGATGGCTCCATTATTGCTATCCTTATTGCCTCCACCAATTGATCCTTTTTCATTTTAGATCTCTGAGGAATCTCATATGAAGCTGCTATTTTACTTAATCGCTCCTTAGTTAAATCAGATAAACATCCATCTAAAGTAAATTTAATTTCTTTCTTACTTGATAATTTTTTATTCATAGCTAATATTTCATCTACATTATGCATTTCCTTCACTCCTACTTTTATCTTTATATATCTTACTTTAAATTCCCAACTTTCACAAGTTCTTTTATAAACAAACTTTTATTGTAATATTTTATAAAAAAGATATATTTATTGAATTTTTCAATAAAAAACTTACTAAATTTCTGATTATCTTTT
>NZ_FR886592.1:0-30090 GCF_000436575.1 Clostridium sp. CAG:265 | reverse complement strand
TCTGCTGAGCTAAAGACGCGTATTCCTTATGAACTTATAATATCATCTTCGACTTTTTTTGTCAATATTTTTTTTAATTTAAATTTTAAAAAAATATTCTTTGAGTTTCTATATAGACTTATGATAATAATTATATAATATTTGATTATACAACAATAGATGATAAATTTGTAATACTTCAATTTTCATTTAAGTTAGGTAAAAGATCTATTCCCCTTTGGTTTAAGTTGTTTAAATATAAACAACATGGAAACAAAGACTTTATTCATGTAAAGGAAGGTCTTAAATTTTTACATAAGATATTAACATCATATGAGTTTGATGTTACTATACTTGCAGATAGAGGATTTAAAAGTATTGATTTATTTAAATTTATAGATGAAACTCTTAAATGGAAATATTGTATTAGATGCACTAAATATATGGGAATATCCATTGTAGGTAAAAGTAAAATTAAAAAATTAGATGATATAATTTACTTATTTATACTTAAATTCAATAAAAATCAATATGATTCAAAAATAAATTCCATAATAACTGTCCATAAGTCAGATTTTTAATCTGACCGTTGACTCCCTTTAGGGCAGTCTGCAGCTTGGTAGTATCACCGCCAATTTCGACAGTGATACCTTTGATTCTGTTTGCTATTGGCTGATACCTCCTTAAAAAATTGTATAAAAAAGCTCGGTATCTTCCGAGCATAGAAAAAGCACCAACCATCTCTGATTGATGCTTATGAGTATTATTTAATTGCTACAGATAAACTGAAATTTAACGCTTCCATACCATTGTAAATTCCTTTTCTCCCGTATTATCATCTACACATTCAGATTGGATACTAAATTCTTCTCGCAGATAAAATTGAATTGCTCGCTCATTTTTTTGATAAACGTTCAATTTTAGAGTGGACTTGATTTTCTTCACCTGATCCAATAACTGTTTTCCGGTTCCCTTTGACTGTGCTACATCTTTTATAAAGATTCCTTCAATATAGTCGTTATTTAATCCAATAAATCCATCTATCTGATTTGCATTGTCAACTTCATGTACATATATTTCTGCAAGTGGCATCATTTCTTTTACCATATCAAAGTTGCTTTTCCAGTAATCTTGAGATATAAAACTATGTGCCTGAATATTCGTATTCAACCATATTTGCATTACTGCATCTATATCACCATCAACGTATTTCCTAATCATTTCATCATCTCCTCAAATTCCGATTTACACTACTCTTCATATTTCGTGTATTTATCAAGCTGAACCTCTATATCTGGTGTTAGTATAAAGTAGTGGACACATTAAGACAAACTAAGTTAAAATAATATTTAGTTAAGAAAATATGTAAAGAGTTTAATATTATACAATCATTTAGTAAAAAGGTTGTCCTTATGACAATGCTTGTATAGAATCTTTCCATTCTTCAATAAAGAAGGAAGAAATCTATAGAAATACATATCGCACCTTCGAAGAAGCCAATATAGCTATATTTAAATATATTGAAGGTTGGTATAACAGAAAAAGGACTTTCCGTAAGACTTCATACATATTTTAACGATAGTCTTTGAGAAAGTCCTTTGATTTCTACACTATATTTACTTGTTATGGTTCACCTTTGACATCAAAACAACTGTCTCGACGTGTACTGTATGAGGGAACATATCTACTGGCTGTATTTCCACTGTTTTATAACCATTTTCCTCCAAAATAGCTAAATCTCTAGCTAATGTACTTGGATCACAACTTACATATACTATTCTTTTAGCATCTATATTTGTTATTGCATCTAATAACTTTTTATCACAGCCTTTTCTTGGTGGATCCACTACAACTACATCAGCTTTAATACCTTTACTAATTAAATCAGGTATAACTACTTCTGATTCACCTACATAGAAATGTGCATTATCCACATTGTTTTCCACAGCATTTATCTTTGCATTTTCAATTGCTTGTGGAATAATTTCTACTCCATAAACTTCTTTTGCTTTCTGTGATAAAAATAATGTAATACTTCCTGTTCCACAATAAGCATCAAATACTGTTTCATTTCCACTTAAATCTGCATATTCTAAAGTCTTTGCATATAATACTTCTGTTTGGATAGGATTAACTTGGAAGAATGATAATGGTGATATATTGTACTTAAACTCTCCTATATAATCACATATAGTATCACTTCCCCAAAGAGTTTTAGATTCTAATCCTAATATTACATTAGTTGGCTTAGAATTTATATTTTGAATAATACTCTTGATTCCATGTATATTATTAACCATTAAGTGGATAAATTCTTCTTTATGTGGAAGGTCTCTACCATTAGTTACTATTACAACCATAACTTCATTAGTAGTAAATCCTCTTCTTATCATAATATGTCTTAATATACCGCTTTCATCATATTGTCCATCTATATTATAGGGCTTAATATTATTTTTTATAATCCAGCTTCTAGTCAATTCAACTACTTTATCAGCAATTTCATCTTGTATTAAACAACTTTCCATATCAATTATTTCATGACTTCTTGGAGCAAAGAACCCTATTTTTAGTTTTCCATTAACTAATCCTATAGGCAATTGAACCTTATTTCTATATCTCCAAGGTTGTTCCATGCATAAAGGAAACTTTACTAAGCTTTCGTCTAACTTACCTATCTTACTGATACAATCTTTTACTCTTTCATGTTTAAACTTTAATTGTTCTTTATATGTACTATGTTGTAACTTACAACCACCACACTTCTTATATATTCCACACTCAGAAGTACATCTTTCTTTTGATTCCTCCACAATTTCTATAAGCTTTCCATAAGCAAAACTTTTCTTTGATTTTACTATTTTAACCTTTACTTTTTCCCCTACTAATGCTCCTTCAACGAATACAGGAAAAGTATTATCTATCTTGGCGATTCCTTCTCCCTCATATCCTTGAGCTACTACATCTAATATATATTCTTTATTTTTTTCTACCAAATTTATCACCTGTCAATCATATATTTCTTCCGCTTTAAAATCTATTATATACTATGTCATTAATGTTATAAATAATCTTTAATATAAAAAGCTGATTTCTTAATGAAAAGAAATCAGCTTTTTATATTAATATGCTTCTATAAATGTATCACAATTTATCTTCTTTTTTAAATCATTATTTTTAAAACTTAAATGTTCTGCACTACATTGTCCATACTTATTGTAGAAACAGTTATTGGCAGTACAATGAACTGATGTTATTGGTGTATTTGCTGTATAATCTTGCAAACGGCTTAATATATTCATATTATCAAACATATTCAATGCACTTCTAAACTTACTATCATTAAATCCATTACATTCTGTCTCACTGGCAAAATGGGCATCTTGTCCATTCACATTTATTTCATGAGCTTTGCATGTACCATGTTTATTATTGACACAATTAGTTGAACAGCAATTTAAAGTTGTCATAAAAATACCTCCTAAATATTTCATTATATTTATTAGTTATTTTCATTTTTAATAAACTTTATACAGTATTTTATTTTTAAATAAAAAAAAGAGCACCTTACGGTGCAAATTGGTTAATAAGTTGCCATGATTTAAAACGATTGCCATCTTTTAATCATACTATTCATTATAACCTATATATTAGATTTAATTTGTTAACTTTTTGTTAAATTTTATGTTTTTTATACTTTTTTGCAATATTTAATTCATTTTTTAAGACATTTAACTTTTATGTTGCATAATTTTATTCATTTTTATTAAATAGTATACTCTATTTAATTATTAATTATAAGTAATAAATTAATTATAAAAAAATTTCTTAATTCATTCTTCATTATTTTTTATTTCCTGTAAAAAAAGAAGTACCTTATGGTACCTCTTTATAGAGTGTTATTTTTACTATTTAACTTCTGTAACCTTTAAAAGATTAGTTGAACCTACTGTATCTAACCCAGCAGCAACTACTACTGTTTCACCAGCAGTAACAAATCCACTGCTCTTAGCAGCTTCTATAGCATTAGCTACAACTTCATCTGTGTTTGAAGCAGTAGGTGTAACCATTGAATATACTCCAAAGCTAAATGCTAATCCCTTAGCTACTTTTTCGTTAGGTGTAACTGCAACTATTGGACAGTCTGGTCTGCATTGAGAAATTCTTCTAGCAGTAGCTCCACTCTTAGTTGAAGTAACTATTGCAGCAGCTTTTAATTCATTAGCAGCATTACATGCAGCTCTTGAAATAACTCCTGAAACTGCTGGAGTATGGTTTTTAGCTCTTGAAACAGCTGTTTCATAGCTTAATTTCTTTTCAGTTTCTTCAGCTATTCTAGCCATAGTTTGAACTGATTCTACTGGCCAATCTCCGTTAGCTGATTCTCCAGATAACATGATTGCATCTGTACCATCATAGATAGCATTAGCAACGTCTGAAACTTCTGCTCTTGTTGGTCTTGGGTTTCTCATCATAGAATCTAACATTTGAGTAGCTGTAACAACTGGCTTTCCAGCAGCATTACATTTTTCTATCATCATTTTTTGAACAGCTGGTAATTTTTCAAATGGAATTTCAACTCCTAAATCCCCTCTTGCTACCATTAATCCGTCTGATGCTTCTAATATAGCATCTATGTTGTCAACACCTTCTTGGTTTTCTATCTTAGAAATTATCTTGATGTCTTCTCCACCATTTTCATTTAATATTTGTCTTATTGTTTCAACGTCTGAAGCTTTTCTTATAAATGAAGCTGCAACAGCGTTAACTCCAATTTCACAACCAAATTTTAAGTCAGCTATATCTTTTTCAGTTAAAGCTGGTAATTTTATTGAAACTCCTGGAACGTTAACTCCTTTATGAGTTGCAACAAATCCAGTATTTTGAACTGTACAGTGGATTTTGTTTCCTTCAATTGATTCAACAGTTAAACCCACTAAACCATCATCTATTAAAATAGTATCTCCTACTTTAACATCACTAGCTAAACCAGCATAAGTTACTGAACATTCCTCAGTATTTCCAATTACATCTCCACCTGCGTGAACTGTAAACTTAGCTCCAGCTTGTAACTCAACTTTTTTAGGCTCAAATTTACCAGTTCTTATTTCTGGTCCCTTAGTATCTAACATAACAGCTATTTCTTTATTATGTTCTTTAGCCAATTCTTTTACTAAGTTTATTCTCTCTGCATGTTCTGCATGATCACCATGAGAGAAGTTATGTCTAGAAACATTCATTCCTGCTTCTATGATTTGAGATAATATTTCTCTCTTTTCACTCGCTGGCCCTATTGTACAAATTATTTTAGTCTTTCTCATGTAAATAACACTCCTTTATGTTTAGTATCTTAATTTATATATATAATTTTAGATAACATAACTAACTATTTATTTCAGCTGATATTGAAAATAACTTATTATCAAAAGTTCTATCTAGTGCTAATGCTTCATCAATATCTACATCATAAATTTCGTTCTTTCTTATACCAACTACTCTTGAAGTTTTTCCTTCTAATAATAATTCAATAGCTTTTGAACCCATTCTTGAAGCTAAAACTCTATCAAAAGCACTTGGACTTCCTCCTCTTTGAACATGGCCTAATACCGTTGCTCTTGTTTCTATTTTTGTTTCGTTTTCGATAAATTTAGCTAGTTCACTAGCTCCTCCAACACCTTCAGCAAGTAATATTAAATTATGCATTTTTCCCTTTTTCTTGCCATCTAATATAATATCACATAATTCTTTTTTATCATATCCCTTTTCTGGAGTTATTATATATTCTGCTCCACATGCAATTCCTGCGTAAAGAGCTATATCACCACAATTTCTTCCCATAACTTCCACTATAGAAACTCTTTCATGAGAAGTTGATGTATCTCTTATTTTATCAACAGCATCTGTTACAGTGTTTAAAGCTGTATCAAATCCAATAGTATAATCAGTGTAGCTTAAATCATTATCAATAGTTCCTGGTAAACCTATTGTTTTAACACCTAATTTTGATAATAATTTAGCTCCTGTGAATGAACCATCTCCACCAATAACCACTAGTGCATCTACTCCATTATCTTGAAGTATTTTTACTGCTTCTTTTCTAACCTCTTCTTTTTTAAATTCTTCACATCTTGCTGTTCTTAAAATTGTTCCACCTCTTTGAATAATATCTGAAACAGATGATCTATTCATTGGAAACATTTCTCCATTTAACAATCCACTATAACCTCTGTGTACTCCCATTACCTCAATGTTATGATGTAATGCAGTTCTAACTACAGCTCTAATAGCAGCATTCATCCCCGGAGCATCTCCTCCACTAGTTAAAACAGCTATTTTTTTTATCATAATCATTCCTCCTTGATACCACTATGGACTCTGCATGTCCCACATCCTCTGAAATCTTTAAAATTTCTGAATCTTTAAACTTTTTCCTACCATTTTTTATTTTACTGTTAAAGTGCTTTCATTGCAACTAAATTTAGCAACTATATTGTAGATTTTTATATGTTCATTTTATATTGTGTCCTATAATAAATTAAAATATATAATGTTTTTAAAATTGCTTTTTTATTTTGAAAGCCTTGAAAAACAAGACTTTATTAATATAATTAACAAAGTTATTTTAAATAATTAAAACTAAAATAATTACTTAAAAATTATTTTTTATATTTTTTACTATTTTCTACTGTATTTGTTTACAAAAACCTTTTGTAATTTTTGTTATTTTTTATAAATAAAAAATAACCTGACTTTAACTAAGCCAGGTCATTTTTATTCTACTATTTTAACATTACCTTCACCAAATACTTTTTCTAATTCTAAAAATATATCACTAGATAAATTTACCCACATATTTCTTGGCATTCTATAATTTTTTCTATCATTTGCTGTAAATACATACAAAGGTGTATTTCCTGCATATTCATTACAAATTTCCATAAGCTTTGGCTTAGTGGCTCTGGCCATATCTAAATTATCAACTCTCACATAAACTTTAGATGAATCTACTTTTTCTAGAGGTTCCATAGTTTCACAGATAATCTTCACAGCTTCATCTTCTTTCATACTCACTCTTCCCTTAATAATAACAAAGGCATCAGCAGCAATTAAATTTCTTACTCTATCTAAAGTTTTAGGGAAAACTATAACTTCTATAGTAGCACTTAAATCTTCAATTTTAATAAAAGCCATTATTTGATTATTTCTCGTAACCTTTTGAGTAACTTCTGTAATTATTCCACCAACAACCACTTTATCTTCATCATGTATTGAATATTCTTCATGGTCAATACCTTCATTATGTGCTTCTTTACAATCATAAATCTTTTGTATGGTTGTAGATGTCATCACCTTTAAACTTTTAGCATATTCATCAAGAGGATGTCCTGATAAATATAGACCTGTCATTTCTTTTTCCATTGCTAATAAATTATTTTTAGCAAACTCTTTTATATTTGGATACATAACTTCTGTTGCTTTAAAATCTTCATCTTCCGTTAATCCAAATAAGCTTATTTGACCATCTATATTTCTCTTTCTTTCACTTGCCATACTATCCATCAACTTTTCATGTACAGCTAAAAGCTTTGATCTAAATATTTTAAAATCATCTAATGCTCCAGCTTTAATTAAGCTTTCTACAGCTCTTTTATTGATGGCTGATAAATCTATTTTATTGATAAAGTCTGTAATTGATTCAAATTTTCCTTTTGAATCTCTTGCTTCAACTATACTATCAACCACATTCATACCTACATTTTTTATGGCTGCTAGCCCAAATCTTATCTTGTCATCTTGTACTGTAAACTTGGAATAACTTTCGTTTATGTTTGGTGGAAGAACTTGAATTCCTTGGCTTTCAGCAAAGTTAATGTAATGTGCAACCTTTTCTGAACTTCCCATCATGGAATTTAACATAGCTGCAATTGTTTCAACAGGATAATAATGCATTAAATATGCAGTTTGATAACCAACTACTGCATAAGCTGCTGCATGACTTTTATTAAAAGCATATGAAGCAAAATCCATCATTGAATCAAAGATATCATTTGCCGCTTTTTCACTTATCCCATTTCTTAAACAACCTGGAACTTCAACATTTCCTTCCTCATCTACAATTCCATAAATAAAATTTTTACGTTCTTGTTCCATGACACTATGTTTTTTCTTAGACATAGCTCTTCTAACCATATCACTTCTTCCTAAAGAATACCCTCCAAGCTTTCTAACTATTTCCATTACTTGCTCTTGATACACCATTACACCATACGTTACGTCTAAAATATCTTCCAATTCAGGCGTTTCATAATGTACACTGTCTTTATTTCTCTTACCTTCAATATATCTTGGAATTTCAGCCATAGGACCTGGTCTATATAAAGAAATACCAGCTATGATATCTTCTAAACAGTCTGGCTTAAGTTCCTTCATGAATGAAGTCATACCTGGTGATTCTAATTGGAATACCCCTGCTGTTTTTCCTTCACCAATCATCTTATAAACTTCTTTATCTTCAAAGTTTATCTTGTCTAAATCTATTTCTATTTCTCGGTTTGCTTTAATCATTTTAACAGCATCACTCATAACTGTTAATGTTCTAAGACCAAGGAAATCCATCTTAAGTAACCCTAATTCTTCCAATGTTGTCATATCAAATTGAGCTACTATGTTATCTTCATTTTTTTGTAATGGTACATATTCCACCAATGGCTTTGATGCAATAACAACACCTGCCGCATGAGTAGATGAATGTCTCGGTAAGCCTTCTAACGTCTTACTTACATCAATAAGAGTTTTCACCCTATCATCAGTATCATATGCTGCCTTAAGTTCTGGATTCATATCTAAAGCCTTTTCTATGGTTATCCCTAGCATTGTAGGAATCATCTTGGCAACTCTATCAACCTCTGCATAAGAATAATTCATAGCTCTACCTACATCTCTTATACAAATTCTTGCTGCCATAGTACCAAAAGTAATTATTTGTGATACATTGTTAACACCATATTTATCAACAACATAATCAATTACTTCTTGTCTTCTTTCGTAACAAAAATCCGAATCTATCTATTACTACCCTCTTTTTCAAGATACTTTAACACTGATTTTTCAGTGGGTATAGACTATATCTTCTCCCACCGCCCTTTACGGTTTGGGATGCCCCACTTCGCAAATATAACTAAAATAAATGCTACGTGCCTTTGCACTAGTCGTTGGACCTTTCTCTCTTCAAGACTTGGCTGCTGGTTATCCAATCCTTTTAATTTTTATGGTTAAACCACCATTACATTTAAGCTTATTTCATCCTTCTGCTTTGGTTTAAAAGGCTCTAAGGACTTTCCAGCAATTCGAGGCTCTTTAAGCATGCTATTTCTAACATGCACGACTATAAACTAGCTTATTTCATATTTTTTAAAATATTATATTTATCATATTTCCTATCTAAATATATTTTTGAATTATTATATAAATAATTCATATAAACTAGTCTTTTAATCTGGCATACTAACTCTTTCTGGATTTAAGAACAAATTATTATTAACCACGGACTCTTTATTCCGTGCTCTGGAGGTTTCCCTCATTTTCATCAGATAGTCTTTTCTATCTCAGTTTGGACTATATCATCATACCAAATAAACTTCGTTTTCTACCTAGATAAATATATGTATCTAGGTATAAATATCTATAAAACTTCTCTATATCTAATTTAGAATATATCTTTACGTACCAACACTCTTTCTTCTTTCTTGAATCTTTTACTATATGAGCATTAATATAATTCTCTGAAAGTATATTTAGTAAATCTTCTGCAAACTTTTTAGAACCTGTTGTGAATGAAGCATTTACATATTCATATACTTTTATTTCCGATTTATAAATTCCTTTAGTTTTATTTATATACACACTTCCATCTCCATCAAATATACCTCTTATCATATCTCTCATATATCTATCATTAATTTTAGGAAGTCTTATATATTTGCTTTTTCTTTCTCCCACTCCAACACTTCTTAAAAATTTAATGTCGTATTCATCAGTGGTTATAAATGTATATGTCTCACTTTTTCCTTTTTTATTCTTATATACATATAGTTTCTTTAAAGGTGTGTAGGTACTTCGTAAATATTCTAATATATCATAATCATTCATAGATATTGTTATTCTATATCTTTTTGAATGTATATCATAACTCAAACACCCATCTGAAAATATTAATCCTAAAATATACGCAGTTTCTTCATTTATTCCATTTGAAAAAATACTTTTATCAAGTATCTTTCTTTTTGATGCATTAACACTATTAGCACAACTCTTAGAACAATATAATTGGTTCTTCTTCTTAGTCTCAAATTCGCAATTACATTTCTCACAAATATATTTATACATTGAATCTCTCCTTCTATTATATATAAATATATTTTCCATACTTATCATATTTTATTTGGTATGTTGGGCACTCGTGGAGAAGATTATTGCTTAGCTACTCACTTCTCTAGTCTCTGAACCTTTCTAGTACATTTAGCTATTCCTAGACTTGGCTGCTGATTAGCATGCTAATTATTATTAGTTTAGCTTTCCAGCAATTCACCCAATTTAATGAGCGCATCTTAATTCACGCTCAAAGATTAAACTATACTTTATAGGGTCTATCTTTGTTATTCCTAAAGTATAAGCTACAATTGAACCTGCCGCAGATCCACGCCCAGGTCCAGTTGGAATACCATGTTCGTTGGAGAAATGAATAAAATCCCAAGTTATTAAAAAGTAATCAACATACCCCATTTCATTAATAACACCAAGCTCATATTCAAGTCTTTCCACATATCCTAATGCTTCTTCATTAGTGTTTGCAAAATCCTTAATGGATTTAACATCTACAGGCATATTTCTAAAGCCTTCAAAGACATCATACCTCTCAATAAGACCACCATAACAGACTTCCTGTAAGTATTCAAAATGATCCTTATTATCTGGTACAGGAAAATTTGGTAACTTTGATACATGGAATTCATAATCAAAATTACATTCCTCTGCAATCTTAATACTATTTTCCAATGCTTCTGGTACATAAGAAAATAAATCCCTCATTTCATCAGCTGACTTTAAATAAAACTGATCTGAAGGATACCTTCTCCTATTGGTATCTTCAATGGTCTTTCCTGTTTGAATACACATCAATATGTCATGGGCCTTTGAGTCTTCTTGAGTTAAATAATGAACATCGTTAGTTGCTATAAGTGGTATACCAGTTTCCTTAGATAACTTCATATTCCAATCTATAACCTTACGCTGCTCTTCCATGCCATGATCTTGTATTTCTAAATAGAAACCATCTTTAAAAATATCTTTATATTCTAAAGCTACTTTCTTGGCTTTTTCATAGTCATCTGCCATTATAGCTCTTTGTACCTCTCCTCCAAGACATGCACTTAAGGCAATTATACCTTCACTATGGCTTTTTAAATATTCATGGTCAACCCTCGGCTTATAATAAAAACCATCAATTGATGCTGCCGACACTATCTTCATTAAGTTTTCATAACCAATTTCATTTTTCACCAACAATACTAAGTGATTTGTAGAATTTTCTTTATCTGCAACCTTTATATTCATGGATTTAGCTGCAACATAAACTTCACATCCTAGTATTGGCTTTATTCCATTTGCCACTGCTTCCTTATAAAAAGCTACACACCCATACATGACACCATGGTCAGTTATAGCTATGCTTTTCATACCAAGTTCTTTAGCCCTTGCTATAAGCTTTTTAATTTTAGCTGAACTATCTAGCAAACTATATTCAGTATGCAAATGAAGATGGCAAAATTCCTTTGACAAAATATCACCCCTTTTTAATTCTTTTAATAATTTCCACTTCTTATTTCCTCGGCAATTTTTTCAATTTTTCTTAGTCTATGATTTATTCCTGATTTACCTACTGGTGGATTTAACATTTCACCTAATTCTTTAAGTGATTCATCAGGGTAGCTCAATCTTAATTCTGCTACTTCCTGCAGATTCTTAGGTAATCTCTTAAGACCAATCTTTTCTTGAATAAGCTTAATACTTTCAACTTGTCTTACTGCTGCATTTACTGTCTTGCTTAAATTGGCAGTTTCACAATTAACAAGCCTATTAACATTATTTCTCATTTCCTTCATTATTCTTATGTTTTCTAACTCTAGCAAAGAAGTATGCGCTCCTATTATATTTAAAAGGTCTACTATTTGTTCTCCTTCTTTTATATAAATAATATAACTGTTTTTCCTTTGTATAACTTTTGAATTTAATCCAAAAGAATTTATTAATTTACATAAATCTTTAGCGTATTCTTCACTATGAATTACAAACTCTAAATGATATGTCTTTTCAGGATTACTGATACTTCCACCACCAATGAATGCTCCTCTTATATAAGCTTTTTTATATTCATCAGTTTTTATCATTTCAGGATCTATCTTATAATCTAAAGTTAATACTCCATCAATTTCTTGAAAAATCCCTGTCTTCTTTAATAAATCCCTTACACCCATTTCTTCATCTATTAATACCATATATATATTATTCTTCTTAAGTGAATTGCTCTTTTTAACCATCAGCTTAGAATGTATATCAAAATATTCTTTTAATATAGTAAATATATGTCTTGCTGATGCTGGATTTTCTGTGGTTATCTTAAAGCTAAGTCCTCTTCCACTAAATCCAATTGTTCCACTGCCTTTCATTATTGCAGAAATCTCTGCCAATGCCTCTTCTATGGATATATCCGTATATCTACATATTTCTCCCTTAACCTTTGCTGAAAACGACATATATTCCTTCTCCTAACTAATTTAAAATACATTATGTATTATATCATAAACTGTTCCGTATGTATCACACTAATAAACTGGAAAGTTCATTTAATTTTTAAGTGCTAATTAACCACCATAAAATATCTGAACTCTCCTCTAAAGCCAATCTTTATTCTTTCCAACAACTAATACTTTTTAAAAATTATATTCATTTCTTTTACATATTCTTCATAATAAGTTCTGCTAATTTGTCTGCATTATGTTTAACATATCTCTTAGTAATCTTAATAAGGTCTGCTTCAATAATTTTTACATTTAAGTTATTTATATTTTCATAGTCTAAAACTACTAGTTCAGCATTTTCTCTAGCATACTTTTCTTTAATATCTGAAGGAATTATTCCATTATTAGCAATAACATAATCAATATTTCCTGATACTCCATAATCCATTAGTACTTTTAAATGGTTAGAAACTTTAAATCCATCAGTTTCTCCTGGCTGAGTCATTACATTTGAAATATATACTTTCTTAGCATCACTTTTACAGATTGCTTCTGATATACCTTTTACAAGAAGATTAGGTATTATACTTGTATAAAGACTTCCTGGACCCATAATAATAACATCTGCACCATTTATTGATTTTATTGCTTCTTCCAATGGCTTTGCATCAATAGGCTTAATAGCTAATTTCTTAATGCTTGTTTTTCTTACAATAACTTCACTAGGTATTTTTGATTCACCTTCTATTATTTCACCATTTTCCAATTCAGCAACAAGTTTCATATCATCTAAAGTTACTGGTAGTACCTTCCCTTTAACAGCTAAAACTGAACTCATTTTTTGTACTGCATCTTCAAAATTTTCACTTATACCCGCCATCGCCGCTAAAAAAAGATTCCCAAAGCATTGCCCCTTTAAACTACCTTCAGTAAATCTATATTGTAACAGATCCTCCATTAAAGGTTCTGTATCAGCCAATGCTAAAATGCAGTTTCTTATATCTCCCGGTGGAAGCATTCCTAAGTCTTCTCTTATCTTGCCTGACCCTCCACCATCATCACCTACAGTCACAATAGCAGTTATATGGCTTGTATATTTTTTTAATCCTCTTAACATGGTGGAAAGTCCAGTCCCTCCACCTATAACCACAACCTTAACCTCATTATTCTCTTTTATCATCATAGTTTTTTATCTCCCTTATGTACATCTTCCTTAATATCTCTATGCTCTACATAAACATCGTGATTATTAGAATGTAGTGTTTCATAAATTGAATTGGCTATTGCCACTGATCTATGTCTTCCTCCTGTACATCCAATGGAAATTATCAACTGTCTCTTACCTTCCTTTTGGTAATTAGGAATTAAAAATTCAAACATATCATTTGCTTTTTCTAAAAATGTTTGTGTTTCTATTTGATCCATAACATAGTTCTTTACAGGTTCATCATTGCCTGAAAACGGCTTAAGTTCTGGAATATAGAAAGGATTTGGAATAAATCTTACATCAAACACCAAATCTGAATCTACAGGAATTCCATATTTAAAGCCAAAGCTTAATATAGTAATAGCCATTTGTTTTTCTGGCATTTCTTTATCACCAAATTTTCTAGCCATTTCTTCTCTTAAATCCTTTATAGCATACTTGGATGTATCTATAATTACATCAGCTTTATCCTTTACTTCTCTAAGCTTTTGTCTTTCAAGTTCAATTCCTGTAATCACTCTTCCACCTGGTGCTAATGGATGGCTTCTTCTCTTTTCCTTAAACCTCTTAACCAGTACTTCATCTGAAGTATCTAAGAATAATATTTCATATCGGAATTGTTCCCTAGATAATTCACTTAAACTCTCAAATAAATCATCAAAGAAAATACCACCTCTAATATCCATAACTAAGGCAACTTTATCAATTGATCCCTGGCTTTGCTTACATACTTCTGCAAATTTCTTTATAAGTTTTGGTGGTAAGTTATCTACACAAAAATACCCCATATCCTCTAATGCATTTGTTGCCTCTGATTTTCCTGCTCCAGATAGTCCTGTTACAATTATAAATCTCATGTATCTTTTCCTCCTAAAATAATACTATATTATACTTAACTCCATCATTAATTTAATTATATCACGACAAAAAAGGAGATGCAGTAATACATCCCCTTAATTATAAATTATAAATTAATTTTCATCTTCTCCAACAATTCTTACTTCTGTATGAAGATCTACACCAAATTGCTTTTTGACTTCATCTTGAATATGTTTAATTAAATTTAATATATCCTTTGCTCTTGCTCCACCTTTATTAATAACAAAACCTGAGTGCTTGCTAGAAACTGCTGCCCCATTCATTTCATACCCTTTTAATCCAGCATCCTGAATTAACTTTCCTGCAAAATAACCTTCTGGTCTCTTAAATGTGCTTCCTGCTGATGGATACTCAAGCGGTTGCTTAGATTCTCTCTTTTCAGTTAAATCTGTAATCATTTCCCTAATAGTCTTTACTTCACCATGTTTTAAGTCTAAAGTAGCACTTAAAACTATATATCCCTTTTTCATTACAGCAGAAGATCTATAACCAAAATCTAATTCTTCTTTAGATAAAGTCTTTATTTCTCCATCTTCACTAATAACCTCTATACTTTCAACTACATCACTCATAGAACCATTATAAGCACCAGCATTCATAAACACTGCTCCTCCAATAGTTCCTGGAATACCACAAGCAAATTCAAATCCTGTTAAAGAATGCTCCATTGCTTTATCTGAAACTGCTTTAAGCATAACTCCTGCTTCAACTTCTATTTTTTCTTCTACTACTTCCATTCCAGTTAATGATGTTAATAAAATTACTACTCCTCTGATTCCTCCATCTTTAACAAGCAAATTAGAACCATTTCCTATAACATATACAGGAATATTATTTTCCCTGCATATCTTAACGCTTTCAATTACTTGCGACTTTGTTTCCGGAATTAATAAAATATCAGCTGGTCCACCAACTTTAAAATTAACATACTTTTTTAATGGCTCATCTATCTTTATATATTCTTCTTTATATAATTGGCTAAACAAATTTCCTGATTTATTATATTTATTCATGGTTAGCTCCTTATTTCTTAATTAATTATATTTAAATAGTATAAATTAAATTATCCCATTTAACAAGGATTTTAATCTATTTGCTTTCATTTCCATTAAAATATTTATAAATACTTTCTGCTGCTTTATTATTTATGCTTGGAGTCTCTAATAATTGATCTAAAGTTGCACTTTTTATGTTATCTACACTACCAAACTTCATTAGTAAGGCTCTTCTTCTTTTTTCTCCTACATTAGGTATATCATCAAGGATAGAATGAAGAGTCCTTTTATCTCTTAAACTTCTATGATATGTTATAGCAAACCTGTGTACTTCATCTTGAATTCTTCTTATAAGCTGCATTAAATTAGAGCTTCTATTAATAATAAGTTCTTCATTATTATAAATAATCCCCCTAGTGGCATGTTTATCATCTTTAACAAGTCCACAAACAGGAATACTTATATTTAAATCCCTTAGTACTTCTAATGCTATATTTATCTGCCCTTTTCCACCATCCATCATTATAATATCAGGAAAATTAGAAAACTTACCTGCTGAAAATTGTAGCTTAGATTCTTGTATCGCCTTTACTTCTTCTAATCCATGAGAAAATCTTCTTGTTAGTATTTCTCTCATACTATCATAATCATTGGCACCTTTAACAGTTTTTATTCTAAACCTTCTATAATCACTATTCTTAGAACGTCCTTCTTCAAAGACAATCATTGAACCTACTGAATCAACACCTTGTATATTGGAAATATCATAGGCTTCAATTCTTGAAGGCCAAATCTCTAAATCTAATAATTCCTGAAGTTCTTCTAATGCTATCTTATTGATTTCCTTGTCCATTAAGTACTTATCTTTAAATTTTTCTAAGGTTATTTGAGCATTATTTTTTACCATATCAAGCATTTCTCTTTTTTGACCCTTTTGTGGAACCTTAATCCAAACCTTAGCTCCTCTTTTAATAGTTAAATATTCTTCAACTAACTCAATATTACTTAATTCTGGAACATATATAGTTCTTGGAACCTTTGCAGTACCTCCATAAAAAGAGGTTGTAAATTCCTCTAATATTTCTTCAATGGAGTCTTCCGCTGTATTTTCAAAAATAAAATGTTCTCTTCCAATAATCTTACCATCTCTAGAGAAGAATATCTGTATGCAGCTATCTTTTTCATCTCTGTAGATATTTATAAAATCTTCATCGCCGTCCATGGTTTTAAATATCTTTTGTTTTTCAACTATAGCTTTTATAGCTATAATTTTATCTCTTAAATCTGCAGCTTTTTCAAATTCTAAGTTCAAAGATGCCTCTTCCATTTCACTTTGAAGCACTTTTAAAACAGTATTATCTCTTCCACTTAAAATATCTATAACATCCTTTATCATTTTACCATACTCTACCTTGTTTATATAGCCACCACATGGTCCAAAACATTTCTTAATATGATAATTTAAACAAGGCCTTACCTTTTCTCCACCTTCTTTAATTAAAAGCTTACAAGTCCTTAAAGGAAAAATTTTATTTATTAAATTAATTGTTTCATATACTGCTGTTCCATTAGTATATGGTCCAAAATACTTGCTTCCATCTTTAGAATAGTTTCTTGTAACAAAGACCCTTGGAAAGTCATCATTAATAGTTATCTTAATAAATGGATAAAACTTATCATCCTTTAGTAATATGTTATAGCGTGGACTATATTTTTTTATTAAGTTACATTCCAAGATTAATGCTTCCATTTCTGAATCTGTAACAATATATTCAAACTCAGCAATATGCTTAACCATTACCCTAACTTTTTCACTATGATTCTTAGAGTTTTGAAAATAACTTTTTACCCTATTTTTTAATATCTTAGCTTTTCCTACATAAATGACTTCTCCAAGAGAATTTTTCATTAAATAAACTCCAGGCTTAGAAGGAAGGTTTTTTAAATGATATTCAAAATCAAACATTTCATCACTCCCTTTCACTACTTTCTAATTAAAAAAAGGAGCTATAAGCTCCTTTTTTTAGAAGAGCTCCCTCTTCTGTATTAATATCCAAGTACTGCTTTTCTTACTACATAACTGGCTATTTCAGCTGAAATTACTGCTCCACTTTCACCATTTTCCACAATAACAGCCACTGCTATTTGTGGGT
Source organism: Clostridium sp. CAG:265 (assembly GCF_000436575.1). Classification (NCBI taxonomy): domain Bacteria; kingdom Bacillati; phylum Bacillota; class Clostridia; order Eubacteriales; family Clostridiaceae; genus Clostridium; species Clostridium sp. CAG:265. The sequence goes on along the minus strand of NZ_FR886592.1, from coordinate 12,080 downwards.
CATCCATTGGTGCTGCTGAAATAAACCATGCATGAGGAACTGCATCTGTTCCATCTGATAATTTATAATCTGCTGTACCTGTTTTTCCACCAGCATTTGTTCCTTTAAAAGCTGGCCATCTATAAAGATTATTGTCTACTAAATATTTCATATAACTTTTTATAGTTGAAGCTATATCACTTGAAATTACTTGTTTTAATTCAGTATTTTCCATTGTTTTAACAGTATTACCTGCACTATCTAAAATAGAATTTACTAATCTAGGTTGCATCATCACTCCATCATTGGCAACTGTTGCTGCCACTAAGGCCATTTGAATTGGTGTAGATAAAACTCCCCCTTGACCAATACCACTTTGTGCTATTTCACCTTGAGCGTAACTCTCTAGTTTTGGGAACTGACTTGCTGTTATAGTTAATCCTGGTCCACTAATAACTGAATTAAATCCATAGTTTTCTGCTGTTTGTTTTAAAGTATTATTACCTAATTCCATAGCTAATGTTCCAAAAACAACATTACTTGATACTCTATAGGCATATCTTAAATCAATGGCTCCATGTGATTGATATGCATAATTATTTAAAGTAGTTCCATCATCAAATGTTATTTTTCCTTGATCATTAAATGTCCTATTAGCTACTCCTGACATGTTTTCCAAAGCACTTGATAAAGTAACAGTTTTAAATACTGACCCTGGTGGATATAATCCATCTATTGCTCTATTAATGAGAGGACTATCATCAGCACTTCCACTATAAGCTGACTGCAATGCTACCTCTAGATTATTAGGATCAAAAGACGGCTTTGAAACCATAGCTAATATCTCACCTGTTTTAGGATTTATTGCTACTACTGACCCTTTATTATCTCCTAAAGCATCACTAGCTACCTTTTGTAATTCCAAATCTAAAGTAGTAACTATACTATTTCCAGTCTTTGCTTCATTCTCTTCTTTTTCATTTTTAACTTTTATCTTATCTACAAAAGTTTTAAAGTTTTCTGATAAATTTAATTTCTTTTCATTTATTAAATCATCTTTTATATCATTAAATAAACCAGTAAAATCCATACTATTTAAAAATGTTCTATAACTATTTCCTATAAAGCTACTTTTACTTAATTCATTATCATATTCTGACTCAAGACCTGATATTCCATATATTTGATCATAATATCCCAATGGATGCACTAATAACTCACCATAAAGATATTTTCTATCTTGAGTCAAATCATTCACCTTAGTAGTTTCAGTTAAAGCTGTACCATTTCTATCATAAATAGTCCCTCTAATAACTTCATTTTTTGCTGCTATAATTCTTACATTTCCTGAATCTTCAGCTATTTTAGGTCCTCTAAACAGTTGAAAATATGCTATATATGATATTAATGCAATAAATAAAAATAAGAACACAACCATTACATGTTGTACACTTTTAGCTAATTTATTTTCATCCATATTCTTACGCCTCCTCTGATACCTTTTGTAATATTCCTAAAGCAAAGAATATAGTAAGCACTGATGAACCACCATAACTTAATATCGGTAGTGTAATACCAGTTAACGGAATTACTCCAAAAATACCACCTATAATTACTAATGTTTGACATGCTATCATAGTACTAAAACCTACAACAGCTAACTGTGAAAACTTATCATTAGTAACATATGCTGATCTAATACCTCTAAAAAACAACAAAAAGTATATTATCATTAATCCTACTGCAAATATTACACCAAACTCTTCACATATTGCTGCATATATAAAATCTGAATCATTAACAGGAATATACTCTACATACCCTTGCCCAAGTCCACTTCCTATAAGTCCACCTGAAGAAATAGCATATAAAGATTGTACTAATTGGTATCCTGCACCAGAAGCATATTCCCATGGATTTCTCCAAATCATAACTCTTTCCCTTACATGGGCAAAAAGATTATACCCTAATATGGCTCCTACTGTAGCACCACCTAAACTTAATGCTACATATAGCTTTTTAGAAGTTGCCACATAAAGAAGACTTATAATTATTCCAAAAAATATAAGTGCTGAACCTAAATCTGCTTGTGCAACTAAAAATATAAGGGAAAACCCAGCTACTAATGCTGGTACTATAAGTTGTTTTACATCATCTTTAATACTTCCATTATCCTCATATTCAGAAAAAGCTGCTGCCAAGTATAATACTAATGTTATTTTCCCAAACTCTGAAGGTTGAATCATAAATTTACCTATGCTTATCCAGTTATAAGCCCCACCAATAGCTGATGCTCCAGTTATTTTTGCATATAAAAATGCCATGGGCATAAGTACTATGGTTGCAATCATATAAACTTTCTTATATTTAGCAAACCTGCTCATTTCCGGTATAATGGCTACTACTAATATGTAACCTATTACTCCAAGAGTAACCCATACTAACTGCTTTACAGAAGTTGATTTATCAATTCTATAAAGCATAGCTATACTTACTACTGCTAAAATACTTGCAAAATTTAAAATAAATTTATCACCATCAGGATAATACCTTCTAATGACAAAGTGGGAATAGCCTATTAAAAAACATAGAACTACTCCCATAACTATTGCAAGAGTATCGAATGGCTTTGATTGAAAGCCTAGATAAATAAAAAGCAGTAAGCATAGTAAATAAATCATTCTTAATAATTTCTTTTCCTGCTTAAATCCTTTCATGCCTTTAACCACCTCTATTGCTTTCCTGGTTTTAACACCTTAAAAATAGCACTTCCTATTTTTATTTCATCACCAGCTGTTAATTTTACTTTATCTTTTATTCTTTCTTCATTTACATATACACCATTGGTACTATTTAAATCTTGAATATAAAGATTATTATTTTTAACATATAACTTAGCATGATAACCAGATGCAAATGGCTCTGATAAAACTATTAAATTATCTTCTCTTCTACCTATTGTTAACTCTGTTCTGACTAAAATCACAGAACCCTCTTCCAAATCTTCACTAGCCCCTGGATTAACTACTTCCACTGCATATTTTCTTGCTGCTGGATTACTTTTCTTCTTACCACCAGTCTTTACATCCTTGTACATTATTTTTAATGAATAATATATTATACCATATAAAAATACAATAAAGGCTATCCCAAATACAAAGGCCATTATCTTGCTAATACTCATTTCTTCACCTCTATCTACTGTTCTTCAATCTAATATTAATAGTTATTGGAAAAAATAACAACCCACCTATTATTATCTTAATAACTTTTTAAGATATTTTCCAGTGTATGAATCCCCCACTTTTACTATTTCCTCTGGTTTTCCTTTAGCCACTATAGTGCCGCCCTTATCTCCACCTTCTGGACCTAAATCTATTATATAATCTGCACATTTTATCATATCTAAATTATGCTCAATAACTACTACAGTATTTCCTCCATCTACAAGCCTTTGAACAATATGTACTAGTCTATTTACATCATCTACATGAAGTCCAGTAGTTGGTTCATCTAAAATATATAAAGTCTTTCCTGTGCTTCTCTTAGATAATTCATAAGCAAGCTTTATTCTTTGAGCTTCTCCACCTGATAATTGTGTTGATGGCTGCCCTAACCTTATATATCCTAAACCAACATCATATAATGTTTGAATTTTATTCTTAATTCGTGGAATATTTTCAAAAAATTCTAAGGCTTCCTCTACAGTCATGTTTAATATATCATCTATATTTTTACCTTTATATTTAACTTCTAAAGTTTCCCTATTATATCTTTTCCCTTTACATACTTCACATGGAACATAAACATCAGATAAAAACTGCATTTCTATTTTAATTATTCCATCACCTGCACAAGCTTCACATCTTCCACCTTTTACATTAAAACTAAATCTTCCTGGCTTATACCCTCTCATTTTAGCTTCTGTTGTTTGAGCAAATAATTCTCTAATAATATCAAATGTTCCTGTGTATGTTGCTGGATTTGATCTTGGGGTTCTTCCAATTGGACTTTGATCTATATCAATAATCTTATCTATATTTTCATAGCCTAATATTTCTCTATGTGCTCCAACTGGATTCTTGCTCTTATTAACAAGCTTATTTAATCCTTTATAAAGTATTTGATTAATTAAAGTACTCTTTCCAGAACCAGATACACCAGTAACCATTGTTAATGTCCCTAGTGGAATATCTACATTAACATTCTTAAGGTTATTTTCTTTGGCACCTTTTATCTTAATAAACTTACCATTACCGCTCCTTCTTTCAGCTGGTAGTTCAACCTTCTTTTCACCTGTTAAGTATTGTCCAGTTATAGACTCCTTACAAGCCATTATCTCTTCCACTGTTCCTGCTGCTATTATCTGTCCACCATGTTCACCTGCTCTTGGACCTATATCTACTATAAAATCAGCCTCCCTCATAGTATCTTCATCATGTTCAACTACTATAACTGTATTTCCTACATCCCTTAAATTTTTAAGAGTTTGAATCAACTTATCATTATCTCTTTGATGAAGACCTATACTTGGCTCATCTAGTATATATAGTACCCCCATAAGTGCTGAACCAATTTGTGTTGCTAACCTAATTCTTTGAGACTCTCCTCCTGATAGTGTTCCTGAATTTCTTGAAAGATTAAGATAATCAAGTCCAACATTAACAAGGAATTCTAGTCTATTCTTTATCTCCTTAATGATTTGGTCACTTATTACTCTATCCTTTTCAGAAAACTCTAAAGAATTTACAAACTCTAATTCATCTTTAATTGGCATCTTTGTGAAATCATAAATGTTTATGCCTCCAATAGTTACTGCTAATGCTTCCTTTTTAAGACGTGCTCCTTTACATCTTGGACAATAGCTATCACTCATATATTGTTCTATTTCAGTTTTAATAACATCAGAGTTAGTTTCTCTATATCTTCTATCTAATGTATTTATTTCACCATCATAAGCATATCTATAAGTGTTTAATGAACCATCTTTTTTGTATTTAACAGTCAAAGTTTTACCTTGTGTTCCATACAATAAAAGATTTAATTCTTCTTTCGAAAACTCCTTAATAGGTTTATTTAAATCAAGGTCATATTCTACACTTAATGCTTTTAATATGGCAAATGTCCATGAATCTTCCTTTAATCTTCCTTCACCCCAAGTTGCTATAGCACCTTCCATAATGCTTAAACTTTTATCAGGAATAATTAAGTCTGGATCAAATTCCATTAGTGTTCCAAGTCCATCACATTTCTCACATTTTCCCCATGGTGAATTAAATGAAAATAACCTAGGTGCTAATTCATCTATGCTTACACCACAATCAGGACAAGCAAAGTGTTCGCTAAATAGAATATCTTCCTGTCCTACTACATTTATGACTACTAATCCTTCAGCCATTTTTAAAGCTGTTTCGATAGATTCAGCTAATCTACTTTCTATTCCTTCTTTAATAACAAGTCTATCTACAACTGCTTCTATATTATGTTTAATATTTTTTTCTAAGCTAATTTCCTCTTCACCTATTTCATAGATTTCACCATCTATCCTTACTCTAACAAATCCTTGCTTTCTTATATTTTCAAGGATCTTTTCATGCATACCTTTTTTTCCTCTAATCACTGGAGCTAAAACTTGAACCTTAGTTTTTTCCCCAAGTTTAATGACATTATCCACAATTTGATCCACAGATTGCTGAGTAATTTCTTTACCACACTTTGGACAATGTGGAGTACCTACTCTAGCGTATAATAACCTTAAGTAATCATATACTTCTGTTATTGTACCCACAGTAGATCTTGGATTTTTGCTTGTGGTTTTTTGATCTATTGAAATTGCTGGTGATAATCCTTCTATATTATCAACATCTGGTTTATTCATTTGCCCTAAGAATTGTCTTGCATATGATGATAAAGATTCAACATATCTTCTTTGTCCTTCTGCATACAAAGTATCAAATGCTAAGGATGATTTTCCTGAACCAGAAAGTCCTGTAAAAACTATTAGCTTATCTCTTGGTATTTCCAAGGAAACATTCTTTAAGTTATGTACTCTTGCACCCTTTACTACTATTTTATCTTTCATAAAGTCCACCTCTTCCCTTATTTATCGCCATTCAATTTATATAAATTAATTCTTTTTATTATTTTTATCATATTATTCTACATTTAATCTCGAACAGACATTCTTTATTACTATTTTAGAATTGTTATTTTTTATTGTCAATTATATTTATTTCTTGTATATCATCTGTTTATAAAAAAATACAAGCAAATAATTTTTCATTAAATTTGCTTACATTGATTATAACTATTTTTATCTTATTTCCATAAAATTTGTATTATTAATTCTTCATTTTTTAAAGTGGCATTTATACTATATCCCAATTTTTCTACTAAGACCTTAGTTATATACAACCCTAATCCTGTATTTCTATCACTTCTTGATTTATCCACAGTATAGAATCTCTTAAATAATTTATCCACATTTTCTTCCGTTAAATCTGTTGTTTTGTTAATAAACTCTGTTATTATTACATCATCCTTTTGTTTTAAAGTAATTTTTACATAACTTTCACCATGTTTAATTATATTTCCTATTAAATTAGTAAAAATTCTTGTAATAGCTCCTTCATCTGATATAATATCTCTAATATTCTCATCTACTTCAATAATCGGATTAATATTATTATTAATAAAATCATTGTAAAATGCGGCTATATTTTCGCATAATATGTTTTTTAAATTTACCTTTTTATAATTAAAGTTATACTCATTTCCTTCTATTCTAGATAAATCGTAAAAACTACTAATAAGCTGTTGTAATGATTTTGTTCTATTTTCTACAATATCTATATACTCATTTTTTTCCTCTTCCGATACTTCTTCTAATCTTGCCATTTGCAAATATCCCATTATTGATGTTAATGGTGTTCTTAAATCATGTGACATATTAGCTATACTAGCTCTTAATTCTTCTTCGTTCTTATTCTTTTCTGCAACAATTCTTTGTTTAGAATCAAAAATCAAATTTATATTTTCAACTAAATACTCTATATCCTTGTCTACAGATTTTGTTTTTATATTTGCATATTCATCTAAATTATTATTAATTTGCTTACTTATTCTTCTAAACTCTCTTTTATATCCTATAATAACAGCTATTAAAACAATAATTATTAGTATTAAAATACATGTTATTCCCATATTTTCTCCTATTCTATATATCAATTCATTATATATACCCCTAGATATACTCATCTATAATTAAACCTCTTAATCTATTTGCATATGAATTCAAATCTAATTTTATAAATATCAAAATTCAATTTATTCTTTAAGTATATTATATACTCTATGCTTAATCCTTCCAACACTATATAAATATAATCAAATTACCTCAATAGAATATTCTAAAAAATGAATATTCCACAGAGGCAACTCTTCTATAATCTATTAAACTTTTCACTACCTATATTATTCAATACCTTAATTGAAACAAATAAAGCTATTAAAAATATAATTAATACTGAACTTAAAATAATCATCATATTTGTAATATTGAATACTTTAACTAATACAACTGATACTGCTACAACTACTAATATTAATATCAATATTCCCAAAATAGTAATCATTACACTTGCACTTTGCTTTACTACTGTTGTTGGATTTGTCCACTCCATCTTTGGAAAATATAAATTAATTATTATTCCTAATATAGCTGATACAATTGCAAATACTATACTAATTACTAAGTTAAATATTAAATACTTTATATCAAACTTTAATCCTATATAAAAAAATACATTTGCTATAATTGATGCTGGAATTGTTATTATTAAATTAGTTATTATTTTACCCTTAAAGATATCATTAGGTTCTATTGGCAATGATTTTAATATCCATAACCTATTTCCTTCTAATGATATTGATGAATTTGTTGTACAAGATAGTCCAATAGTAAATACTAAGAAAACTAATATTTCAACTGGAATCATATTAGCTATCTCAGGATACCCCAAAAATTCCACTAACGTTTCTTTACTTACAAATAACGTTGCAATGGATGCTGCAACTAATAATACCATCCCAAACGCTGTATTCATAACATAAATAGGTGTTGCAAAGTATCTTCTTAGTTCTTGCGTAATCAATGATTTTATTACACTGCTTGCTTCTAACTTTGACACCTTATAATTTGCCTTTTTATAGCTTTCTGATAATTCCCCATTTATAACTTTAAATGTCTTACTAAATACCAAAATAAATATTAAAAATGGAACTATTGATATTAGTATAAACTTTATTAAAGCAAATATATCATAATTTACTAAAGCTTCTTTTAAATACATTGCTGGTAGATATATGCTAGATAGTCCTTTTACTATTGAGTCACTATTTGCAATAAATTCATTAATATAATTTTGCATATTCATTGAAAGTATCATAATTAATAAAAATGCTATCATACCAACAACTGTAGTTACTATATTTTTATGCTTAAATCTTGATGATACAAATGTTATAGCAACAGCTATTATTGAAGCTGATATTATTGGAATCATTGGTATAAATATTAACCCTATTATTAATATAATGAAGAAAATCCATGACAAACTTCCATTATAGATAAAATATACTATTGAAGCCGGTACTATTACAAGTGCTGTTCCTATATAGTTTATAGACATTAAACTTAATATTTTACTAGTTAATATTGTACTATTTCTTATAGGTAAAGCCATTAATAAATCGTAATCTTTTGAACTAAATAATGTTCCTTGCGCTTTATATATTGATGTTATAAAGCTTAAAATACATGAAAATAATACAGCAACTATTAATATTAAATCTAAATATCCCATTGGTTTTAATACTGTAGCTAACGCTATTGAATATGTGGTTGACATAAAGCATATTACTGCTGCTATTAATAACAATGTAGCTGTAGTAATTAATAACTTCTTCTTTTCATTAGAAGTGCTAACCCCTTTAGATAAAGAATTAATTCTTGTGCTATTTATAAATGAATTTTTTAATAAAATAAATAAATTACTCATTATCAATCAACTCCATAAATACTTCTTCTAAAGAATTATTACCTTTAACTTGTTCAGTAGTCCCTTCTGCAACTATTTTCCCATCTTTAATAATTGCAATCTTATCACATAATTTTTCTGCTACCTCTAATACATGAGTTGAAAAGAATATTGCACTACCTTCATTGCAAAGTTCTCTCATTATTTCTTTAAGTGTATGAGAAGCCTTAGGATCTAATCCAACAAATGGCTCATCTAATATTAATAACTTTGGTTTATGAATTAATGCTGATATTACTGCTAACTTTTGTTTCATACCATGGGAATATGAAGAAATTAAATCCCCTAAATATTTAGTTAACTCAAGCTTATCTCCATAATATTTAATTAATTTTTCTCTTTGTTCTTTACTTATTTTATAAATATCTGCAATAAAGCTTAAATATTGTATTCCAGTTAAAGCTTCATAAAGATCTGGATTATCTGGAATATATGCCATTACTTTTTTACATTCTATAGCATTTTTCTTAATAGATTTACTATCTATTAATATATCCCCTTCACTAAATTCTAATATTCCAACTATAGATTTAATCGTTGTTGTTTTTCCTGCACCATTGTGACCTATAAATCCAAATATCTCCCCACTATTTACAGTTAAAGATATATTATCAACTGCTTTTTTGCCCTTTGAATATTCTTTTGAAAAGTTCTTTATTTCTAACATACTATTTCTCCCCTTATACTTATTCCCCTTTTATAATATCCTTATAAATTTGAAACTAATGTAAAAATTTGAATAACTATAGCTAATAATGATAAAATTATATTCCTTTTTATTTCTGCTGATTTACCATTTCCATTGGGTAAAAAACCAAGTCCATATATCCCAATTGGTATAATAACAGCAATTATCTTTGACATATAATTTTGTAATTCACCACTAACTGAAATCTGCATTCCTACTTTATTAGGTAATATAATAAATGATATAATTCCTAAAATAAAAATAACTATCCCAAAGCCTAATTTAATGTTCTTTTCTAATTTACTATTAATCATTTTTAATCTACTAACCTTTCTTATTTGATATCTTGCGACTTAAATATTTTTATTCCCATAAATAACGAAATTGCTATTGTTACTAATGAAATTATTACTGATCTTAACAAATCTCCATTTCCTGCTTTAATTGAAGTTGCTAATGCTGAATTATAAAATGGTAATACCTCATAAACTCTATCGAACCAAGGATATATTCCGTATAAAAATCTAGCTAACGTAGGAATCCCTATAAATATTGCTACTGTTATTCCTATTGTAGCTCCATTACTTTTTACTAATGTTGCTATAATCATAGCTAATGCTGCTACTGCTGAACCCGCAATAACTGATGCAACAAATGTTTTTATCATTCCTAATAGTTGTGAAATTTCAAAAGCTTGTCCCCAGCCATTCATTAGCGTTACTACTATGGTTGGTAGGATTGTCATAACAGCTAAAATTATTGTAACTGCTATAACCATAGATACAAATTTTGCTAGATAAAATTCTTCTCTCCTCTTACCGTAAGCTAAGAAATTTTTAATTGTACCTTGTGAGTATTCTTTTGCTATTAATGCTCCTACTAATATACCTATTATTATTTCTATAACTCCTGACCCAAATGAAGCATGGTATACTTCTATTGAAGTTGGATTCATCATATCTTTAGCTTGTAACTGAATTCCTAGTTGGCCTGGTGTTACTATTGCTTCACTTTCAGACATACTTGTTAATTGTTCCATAAGAACCTCTTTTTGATCTTGTGGCATATTTCCTAAACTATCATTAAGTATTTTCTCAAAAACCGATGAACACATAACTACTGTCAATGTAGATAATAAAACTGCAACACATATTAGTACTTTAAATGTTCTATTTTTAAATAGCTTATATAATTCTGCTTGTATTGCTTTAAGCATTTAAAACACCTCCAACTTTATTCATAAAGTATTCCTCCAAATTTTCACCTTTAACACTTATACTTTCAACAATAATTCCGGATCTTGATAATAACGAATTTACTTCACCAACATTATCCAAATTAGAAAATACCTTTATGTTACTATCTTCTAATACCTCATAATCACTTATTCCTAATTCTCTCTCTAACAAAATTACCGCCCTAGCTGTATTATCAACCTTTAAATCTATATATTGTCTACATTTTTTGGATAGTTGCTTAGCTGTAATTTCTTCAATTAATTTTCCATTTGAGATTATTCCATAAGTTGTTGCAAGTTCTGATAGCTCACTTAATATATGGCTTGATATCAATATTGTCATATCTTTTTCTTTATTTATCTTCTTTAATAATTCTCTTATTTCAACAATTCCCATTGGATCAAGTCCATTTATAGGTTCATCTAATATAAGCAATTTAGGATTTCCCATTAGTGCATTTGCAATTCCTAATCTTTGTCTCATTCCTAAAGAAAAGTTCTTAACTTTTTTCTTTTCAACATCTTTTAATCCAACTAATTCTAATACTTCATCTATACATTTCTTTCCTGGTATATTCCTTACTAATCTAGATACTTCTAGGTTTTCTCTTGCCGTCATATTAGTATAAAATGAAGGGGATTCAATTAAACTTCCAACCATTGTTCTTGCCTTATTTAACTCATTTTCCTCATTTGCCCCTAAAAGCTCTATTTCTCCACCACTTTTATGAATTAATCCTGTAATAAGTCTAATTAATGTTGTTTTACCAGCACCATTTTGACCTATAAATCCATATATATCACCTTTTTTAATAGTCATATTAACATTATCTACAGCCAGTTGTTCACCATATTTTTTAGTAATGTTATATGTCTTCAATACAACTTTTTTCATTTTTATTTACCCCCTAAGTATTAATTTATCTATCACTTCTTTTTTTATTTAAATTCTTAATTTACTTACATTGTATATCCATAGTTGTAAGATACCTTAAAGAAAATATTAAGAAAGTATTAAGTTTCAAAGATAAAAAATAAGATTAAAAAAGTGGCTTTCGCCACGCTCCCTTCGGGAATT
>NZ_FR886591.1:0-1549 GCF_000436575.1 Clostridium sp. CAG:265 | reverse complement strand
AACCTTATGATAAATCCGGTTTTCAGCACTTTTCTATTTTTTCAATTTAGCTACTTAACTTATAAAATAATATATAACTTAGAAAATTTCCTCTAGGAATTCTCTCATTTCTTGCCAAGCAGCCTTGCTTTCTTCTAAATAGGGTTCTTTATAATTTGCACCTTAGAAATAAATAGGATTATCTATCTGATTACTCATTTTAAGACCATATCTTCCAAGTATCACATCCTTTTCAATATTTGTTTTTACTGATGGAAAATCATTTGCTGCATTACTTCAAGGTGAAATAGCAATAACTGCTTTTGGTAATGGTATATTATGATCTTATTAACCTTAAATCTTTCATTTTTAAATCCTTTTGGTGGTTGCCATGATGAAGGAATAAACTCTCCATTAGGTAATTGATCAATATAACCTACTACATTTTCTAATGTTTACTGAATAAGCTGCTCAGTTTCTCTTTTCATACTACGCTCCTTTATATACCTTAAAAATCTTATATCAATATATCATATTATTATTATGTCTATTTTATTATTAAAAGTAAAAAATCAAACTTTATTTTTACACTTCTATAACAATAAAGTTTAATTTTTCATCTTCCAAATATAGGTCTATCAACATTTCTCTTATAAATTTCTATAAACGATTGTAAAGAAACACTATTTGCAATAACTCCTATTATATTTCCTAATATGGCAAGCTTATTAGGTTCTAAGTATTTAGAATCTATAACATCACCACACTCATTAACTAAGTGTGAATACACTTGATAACTTACATACAATAACATAATTCTTTCAACTAAGTATAAACATGCTCCAATTAATGCTGGAATATCTGGATTTTGAATATTACTTTTACCATTACTTTTACTATTATCATACTTACTATTTATAAGTTCAAAACTTTCTAAAGTAGCAATTAAAAATGAATAATCTCCTAAAAATCTAATTTTATATGCTTGAAGCTGAATCTTTAGTACCATAATCCATTGAGGAGTTACTTTTATTGTGCAAATGTTCACTCTTTTGTATAACTCTATAGCACCAATTAAATTAATAAAAAAAAGTAATATTAGATATAATGAAGAAATGGCTATACTTTCTTCTGGATTGGTACTATAATCAATTTCCCCATTTAAATCTCTAAAGTGTATATTCTCATAAGCCGTAAAACTTACATGGGATATTAATATACTAGCTATAAGTGCTAAAACACAACCATTAACTAAAAATACATTTTCATTGGGCTTATAGTCTGATTTATTGCCACATGCTGATTCAAGTAATATAAGTGCAAAATTATAAAAGAATACATCTGCAGTTAAATATATCATTATTGATTGCAACTGAATATTTAATAAATATAAAATTTTTTTATCATTTTCAGATATATTCTTTTTCTCTGCTTTATGATGTTTTTTATATTTATGCCCCATTACTTTTCCTCAATGAACATTAATAATATATTATATTCCTATATGAAAATTTGTATATTGTGTTATAATTAAAAAGCGGATTAAAAGTATCCGCTTTTATTTTATATG